>JBDTCD010000120.1:0-9537 GCA_039923755.1 Terrimesophilobacter sp.
GAGGCAGGTCTTCGCTCCTTCAATCGCCGGATGCCGGAGGAACACAATCGCGTCCTCACCGATCACGCCGCCGATCTGCTGCTCGCGCCGACCACAACGGCCATGGATCATCTCGCGGCGGAAGGTCTCTCAGATCGCAGCGTACTGGTGGGCGATGTGATGACTGATGTGCTGTATTCGACTCTGGCGACCAATAAAGACGGCGGCAGAGGTGGTCCGAACGGGGTCACTCGTGGCGAATACTTTGTAGCGACGATCCATCGTCCTGACAATACGGACACGAAAGAACGTCTCGCCTCGATCATCGGCGGCCTCTCTGCGCTCGATCACCCGGTTCTGCTTCTTGTTCACCCACGGCTTGCCAACCATGCGAAGAGTCACGGCATCGACCTTGCAGTGGGCAGTATTCGTCCCGTCGAGCCGCTCGCGTATCCGCAACTCGTCGCTGCGGTTGAAGGCAGCGCGGGGGTTATTACCGATTCTGGCGGGCTCCAAAAGGAGGCATTTCTTTTGCGGGTCCCGTGCACCACCATTCGCACGGAGACCGAATGGGTGGAGACCATTGAGCTCGGTTGGAACCAACTCGTGACCGATGAACTTGATGGTCTTGCCAATGCCGTGCGTGGCCTGGTGCCGTTACCCACGTCAGCAACACCTTATGGTGACGGCCACGCCGCTGAGCGAGTTGCCAAGCTACTTACCAGCGGGCCCGAATGACCGCTGTTCCGCTCGTTGATTTGGTCGTTGCCATCCACGACCCGACGAGACCACTCGAGCGCGGCCTTCGCGCCATTCTGAACCAGGGCATGGAACTGGGCAGTGAATTAAGGGTCAGCGTCGTGTGCCACAACACGTCGGTGGAGTCGGTTCGCGGGCGGCTGAGTGCCGAAACCAGTGAGAGCGTGCGGTTCCTTGAACTTCAGGATGGCGTGCACAGTCCGGCAGGTCCGTTCAATGTAGGGCTCGACCAGGCGACTGCACGCTATTTCTCCATCATGGGTTCGGATGACGTGCTAGAGCAGGGCGCAGTAAAAGCCTGGTTCGATCGTGCCGAGAGAGACTCGCTGGCTGCGGTCATTGCCGACATCAGGCTAGAAGGTGGCCGCACGGTTCGTACCCCCCCGCACCGCCCATTGCTGCGCCGTGCTCTCCACCCGGTGAAAGACCGTCTCGCCTACAGAAGTGCGCCGCTCGGGCTCGTGCGCAGGGAGGTTCTTGAGCGGCTCGGCTTGCGGTTCACTGATGGGCTCGCGACGGGCGAGGATCAGGATCTCTGCCTCAAACTCTGGTTTGCGGGCGAACGGATCGGTTTTGCACGAGGGGAACCGCGCTACCTGGTTGGCAATGGTGCTGCGCAACGGGTCACACTTGTTCGCCGCCCCATTGCGGAAGATCTTCGAGCACCTGAACTCATCATTGACGGGGAGTGGTTCTTGGGTCGGTCCCTCACCGAGCGGCGTTCTATTGCGGCGAAGATTCTAAGAATCCACGTCTTCGCGGCTGCAGAATTGCGCGTAGGTGAAGGATGGGCTGACGGCGAACGTGAGAAAATTGCCGGATTCCTTGGCGGATTGCGCGTAGGCGCAGAAGGTTTCGAAAGGCCATTCTCCTTCGCCGATCGCCGATTGGCCGACGCGCTTGCGGATGCTGGTTCGCCCACCGCACGCCTGGCAGAATTGACGGTCGCTCGCCGCCGATTTGGTCGGCCATCCACGTTGCTGACACGCGATATCCGTGGACTCCTCGCGGTCGAAGGACCGCTGCGGTTCATGGCGGCATCGACATTGTTCTAGCGGCAAAACTTGCCTGTTCCGGCGAGTCGAGCACTCGTGTTCTGGTTACCGATTCGTGAAGCGTGGCTCTCCCAGCAACTCAGCAATCGGTACGAGCCAGCCAACATTCTGTTCTTCAGCGGAGAGCGGTCTCGCGGCCCGGTTTGCTGCTTCCTTCCACTTCATGACTTTCTCCGGAGTGAGTTCGGCAATTGCGCTTCGAAGCGAGTCCACGGTGAAGTCTTTGGTTACCTCACCCAGTCCGTACCTTTCGAGGATCGACGTCATTTCAATCGATGGCCCGATGATGAGGCCAAGCCGGGCCTGAACTGCCTCAAAGAATTTGTTGGGAAGCGCGTGGGCGTGGTTGAAGTTGAGGGGCGGTAGAAAGTTCAGCGCGACGTCGTACTCGGTAAGCAGGTCGATCAGCTCCGAGTATGGCACCGGATCGCGAAAACGAAGTCCGGGAACTCCGGCACCAGCGCGTTTCAACTCTGATACATAGTCAGGCTCGTTGGGCATCACGATGAGGTCGAGTTCGACGCCGTCGGGCGCATCCTTCATGAGTTCGATGAAGTTTTCGAGGCAGCGCTGTCGCTGCCCGGCGGCGCTATGGATCAGGCGGATCGGATCCCCGACCGGTCGCGGTGAGCGCTCAGAGTAGGGTGCAGCGTTCGTTACGACACCGAAATCAACGCTGTAGTCCTTCTCGTACTCGCGGGCGATACCCTCAGCGACTGTCGTTGCTGAGGCGGCCTTCGACAGGTAGTTGCGACAGACCCAGCGCAGAAAAGGTGCGACAAACAATCTCCACGCGAGATCGCTCTCCTTTTCGCGAGGGGCAAATTCGTGCAGGTCAGTGTGCACGCCGCGTCGAGGTTTGAGCTCCAACGCGAGCGGAAGAGTGTTGAGGTCGTTGGCGAGGATCGCATCGAATGTACCCACCGGCAGCATTTGCCGTGCAGCGGCCACTCCCGAAATGTTGCGATACGCGCGGCGGTACTGGTGGGCAATTAGTGCGACACGATCGTCGACCCATCCTCTGGCATTCGGCGGCAGTTCGTAGTGTTTCGCCACCCCATCGGGCGCGGGACCCTGGCCGCAGGTTGTCACGTCATAGCGATCCTTGAAGAGCGTTACCTGTTTCAGCACACGCGGGTCAGAGACAATACGCGAGATGGAGAGGATGAGCAAAGTGGGTCGGTTGGACATCCGGCTTAGCTCCAGTGGTCGGTGAGGCCGGCGAGTGCGGCTTGCCTGGCGAATTCGGGAGTGGAGGCGACCAGTTCATCGAAAGTCCCCTGAGCGACAACATGACCACCGCTCATAAAGAAGATTCGATCGGAGTCCTGAATGGTCGCAAGACGATGGGCCACAGTAATAGTCGTGACGGTGCCCCGTAAACCTTTGATCGCATCGGTGACGCTGGCCTCCGTGGAGGTGTCGAGGGCACTGGTTGCTTCGTCAAGAACAAGAACCAAGGGTTCAGCATAGAGTGCACGGGCGATGCCGAGCCGCTGTCGTTGGCCACCGGAGAGGCCGAGTCCGCGTTCCCCGATTCCTCCCTCAATGCCACCAAACCGCGCCTCAACCACGTCGAGCAACTGGGCACGCTCAAGTGCCGAGGTCACCCGCCCGCGGTCAATGTCATCCGACCACGAAAGCGCCACATTTTGAGCCACGGATGCATCGAAGAGGGACACCTCCTGCGGCACATAGCCCACTCGCGCCCGCCACCAATTGGTGAGTTCGTGAAGCGGCGCGCCATCGACCATGATGGTGCCATCCGACGGAGCAATGAGGCCCAGAATGAGATCGACGAGAGTCGATTTGCCCGAGCCCGATGCCCCAACTATTGCGGCGGTCGATCCGAAAGGGATGGACAGTGACACGCCATTGACTGCGGGCTCGTGCGCAACCGGATACGTGAAGGTTACGTCGCGAAGATCGAGCGAAACCGGGCTTGCGGTCGGGGTGGAACGGTCTGCACGCTTAGTTTCTGAAGTCGTCGCGGCAGCGGCGCGGATATCGTCCACCACGATGTCAACGTGAGGAACGTTGGCGGTGACCATGGTGAGCACGTTCTGGAATCGTTGGAGTGAAGGAACCATACGGAATCCCGCCAGCGCAAAGAGCGACACGGCAGTGACGGTTGCCGGAATCCCACCAATCAGGTAGCCAGCGATGCCGACGAGCACGAACCCTCCGATGAGGGCTGACTCGAGAACAACGCGAGGAACGGCTCCAAGAAACTGCATGTTCGCTCGTGCTCTCGCCGTGTGGATACGCGTCTGCCGAACCACCTCGGCAACCTCATCGGTCTTATTGCGGAGAGTGATTTCTTTGAGAGCGCCGACCATTTCGGCGATAAGCCGTGAGACACGTAGCGACGAGCGGAGACCCACCACCCCTGCCTCTTGGGCGCGCCGAGATATCCAGAAGAACAAGACGACACCCACGAGACCGAGATAGACGAACGCGACCGCGGCGACGATGGGCTGGGCGATGGCCAGAACGATCAAAAGGGTGACGAACGTGAGAACTTCACCGGGGAGCGTGGCTACCGGCAGGATAAACCCGGCAATTGTGTTTGCGATTCCGATATCGGCAATGCGAATCAGATCATTCGAGTTGCGGCCAAGACGGGCGACCCACGGAGAGGAGAGGTATGCGTCCAAAAGCTGATTGCCCACCTCAAGTTCGTAGGTGGCGAATCGCCTGGTTGCGATCCAGGTGAGGAGCAATGTGAAGGCGCCCTTCACGATGATGAGTAGGCACACGAGACCGAGCAGGACGAGGAGGCCGACGCTGTTGACCTTCCCAAGGAGCGGGAGAACCACGTCTGTGTTGGAGACGAGTGGGGCAATGATGATCGCAAGAAGGCCGAGTGCTGCCGCGTCCAGAATCGACAACACACCGAGTGCGATCGCGTAAAACGACAAGAAGCGCCGTGCGGCCACGGGCAGCACGGCGAGAATATTGCGCAGACTTTGGATGACGGATTTCACTGCGGCAAGTCTACGCAGTGGGCGCGGTGGCCCGCGTGAGCGCGTGGACCGCCTTTTCTGCGACACTGCGCAGCGAATAGTTTTCGGCGGCCCAGGTAGCGAGGCTGACTCGGCGTTGTGGGATGGGCTCGGAGTTGAGAGCAGCATCCATCGCAGCGGCGACCGCCGCGATATCCCACGGTACTGCCCAGCCAAGGTCGTGGTCGCGGATAAGGTCAGCGGTGACTCCGGCACCCGCATAAATCACCGGGGAGCCACAGGCAAGTCCGGCAAAAGCTTTAGTCGCGTGGGCAAACTCATACCTACAATCCGGGGACATTGAGGCCAGAGCGGCGCGCGCTCCGCGCAGCCAGGGTGCGACCTCGGGCCCCGGAACCGTCCCTCGAAACTGAATACGTTCACCAGCAAGGGGCCCCGCAATCGCGCGCAGGTTTGATTCCTGGGTGCCGTGACCGAACATCATGAGGAGTGCGCGCGGGTGGGATTCGGAGATTCGAATGAACGCCTCGATGAGTACGCTCGCCCCTTGAATCTCGGACATAGTCCCCGCGTAGATGAGGTACGGTCGCGTCTCGTCTGGCAGCTCGCCATCCGGTCGAAAAACCTCGGTGTCTACACCCGTGCCGACGACGGTGATGCGGTCTTCACTCACCCCAAGCGCGGCTACCTCGTGTCGCACCCCTTCTGAGACCGCAAGTACGACACGAGCACCCCGAAGTGCCCACGACTCTACGACACGGAGGATACGCACAACCGTGCGGTTCACTCCGATTCCTGCGGCGGCGACGCTGCTGACATCCGCAGCGAAGTATGCATACGGAGTTCGCCGAAGAGCGCTTGCCAGCCGCACAGCAACGCCAGTCGTGGGTGGTGGTTCAACAATGGTGATGGTTGCCCGTGGAGCTACCAGGAGGCGAAAGAACAGCGGAAGATCAAAACTGGCGTATTGCAGGTAACCTCGCACCGCGCCGCTTCGATTTCGCAAGACAGGAAATCGGCGCACCTTCTTGGTGCTCTGCACCCGAACAGGTACCTGTGTGGTGAGCACAGTCGTTTCGTATCCGGCATCTTCGAGTGCGGTCGCGAGCGCTGCGAGACGGAATGCTGCCGCGCCGCCCTCCGGCGTGAATATCCTTGACGCGATCGTCGCTGTCGGTGCTCTCGTAGCCATTTCTCCAAGGATACCGACGGCCCCAGCACCTCGGTTGCGGGCGATAGCGCCAACAGCATCACGCAGGCGTTGCGGATTTCACGGATTGATGCCGCGTGTGGATGTTCTGCATCGTTCTTTGTTCGCGTATGGGCTCAGGGCTACAACCTTATGAGCCTGCCATTCCTCGTCGCCCTGCGCGAGATCGAGAGCCTCGGCCACGAAGAGGAGCTTCATCTCGAGTGGGGCATAGTTGAAGTGTTGGATGAATTACCGCAGTGGAGTGAACCACCGCGGTATCGGCGATTCCAGGCATGGCGATGAGGACGACCTCGTTTGCTGCTGGATCAGACACACCGACAGTGACAGTCAGGTGTGTCAAACTTTCAGCATGCCGCGAACCTGGGTTGTCGTCCCCGTATTCAACGAGGCGACGGTCATTGGCTCGGTCGTCGCTGACCTCCTCGCCTCTTTTCCCAACGTGGTGTGCGTCGACGACGGCAGTTCGGACAGCTCGGCGGCGGAGGCCCTTTCGGCGGGAGCCACCGTGATTCGGCATCCGATCAATTTGGGGCAAGGCGCGAGCCTGCAAACAGGATTCGATTTTGCGCTCGCCGATCCGCACACGACCGAGGTTGTCACCTTCGATGCGGATGGCCAGCATCAGGTTGCGGATGCCGTCGGCATGGTGGCGAAGCTTCGCCTCGAGAACCTCGACATCGTGATTGGTTCGCGTTTTCTCGACGATCGAACTGAAATGACCACTCTCAAAAGAGCAACACTGCGCTTCGCTGCGTTCTATACGCGCGTGACGACAGGGCTCCCGCTTACTGATGCCCACAATGGCTTGCGGGTATTGAGTCGCGACCTGTTGGAGAAGATTCGGGTGCGGCAGAATCGGATGGCTCACGCATCTGAACTAATCGACCAGATCGGCGCGAGCAAAGCCACCTGGGCGGAGTACCCGACCCACATCGTTTATACCGAATATTCGAAGGCGAAAGGGCAGTCTGTGCTCAATTCCATCAACATCCTCGTCGAGCTGCTCTTCAGGTGAATGACATGACTATTTTGTTTCAGATTCTCGCGGTCATCCTGATTGTTATCGCTGCTTTCCTCATGCTCCGTGGCGGCGGAGCACGTCATCAGGCGATCCGCCGCGTTTTCATGCTGCTGTTTATTGTCGCCGCGGCATCCTCGGTGTTCTTCCCCCAGGTCTGGACTTGGGCAGCTAACCTCGTTGGCATCGGGCGTGGCGCAGATCTTCTGCTCTACCTACTTGTTCTCACGTTCCTCGGCTTCGTCGCGACCACCTATCGCCGGTTTCGACATCTTGAGGCGGATGTCACGGAACTCGCGAGAGAGCTTGCGCTTCTTCGCGCGGAGAAGCCGAAGGACTGATACCGCTCGGACTGCGTGAGGCTACGGGCGCGGCGCTGGGCCGAAGATTTCGTCGATCGTGAGCAGGCGACGAGAAACCTCGTTGTAGTTGCCGTCGAGAACAAGGTTGAGAATTGAGGAGAGTCGAGGGCCGTTTGAGGCCCCGGATGCGTACTCCTTCACCCACTCTTGCCCCGCCCTCGCAAGTGGCTCGATTCGAGCCGGGTCATCGAGAAGGTATTTCAGGTTGTCGTAAACCTGCCAGTGCTTGGTGACCATCATGGCGTCATTGGCGTGAGGCGGGAGATACGTCTCGACTGTTCCGTCAGAACTGGCAAGGAGCACACACCGTGCCGCCAGCGCTTCGACACCGAAAATCGTTGTGGTGAATCCGTAAAACTGGTTAAGCGCGATGTGCGTCCGGCCAAGGACCTCAAGCAACTCAGTGTTCCCCACGCCAATGAGCTCAATGTATTCAAAATCGTAACCTTCGGCCCTGAGTTTTTCGACCGCAGCCCGAACCAGTGCAGTTCCTTTAATGATGGGTGAGGTGGTGGCGTGGGTGAGGACGAGGCGCGAGAGGTCTTCGAACTTCGCTGAGGAGTCGACGACGCGATCCTCGGGCATGAGGTAGAAATATGGCTCCTGGTGCCGGGTGATATAGGACCGTTGGTCAGTCGGGAAGTTGAAGACCACGTCGGCGTAAACGTCCGTGACCCTGGCCCGCTCACGCTGCACGGCCTCGTGTTCGGGTGTTTCGAAGTACGGTGTGATCTGGCCAATGTAGGTCGAAATGTTCGGTTGGCCGCTCGTGTGTTCGAGCTCGTGCATGAGCGCGGTGGAGCGGATGTCGGAGCCGCTCCAATAAAGCGCGATCCGCTTACCGTGTTTCTTGAGGAACGCGAACTCAAATACCCGCCGGTCGAAGTTCTCCATGAGAAAACCAGTTGGCCCAAAGTAGAGGAAACCGCGCGCGCGGTTCATGAGTTTGCCCAGCAGGAAAGGGCCGATGAGCAACTTCCATCGCGCTCGACGGCGGGGTGAAGTGCCCTTTCGGTAGCCGTAATCGTAAGTGAGGTCGTATGCGCCATCCTGCGTGAATGACACGGTGAACGATCGGGGTATTGCGTGGCCAATTTGGTACACCATGGAGGCTAGCTCGTCGCATCCGACAACCCAGTCGATGGAGTTCCGGGCATCGCGGCGATCGAAGGCGCGGTACCACCAGTACGCGATCACGAGGTTAGTCCTCTGCGCGATGAGGATCGCGCGCAGTACTAGGTTCATTAATCCCTCACAAACAGCCACAACGACTCCGTCAGGCTACCGCACGGCTGTTCGTCCGATGGGTCCAAGCGGTGTCGGGATGTAGACCGGCTCTTCTAGAATTACAGGATGATGATCGGGATTGTGGATTCCGGGATTGGGACAACTGCCTCCGTCGCGAACATGCTTCACCACATTTCCGTACCCGCGAGGGTGTCGGCACATCCGACGGACCTCGACGGCTTTTCTCATCTCATCCTTCCCGGGGTCGGGCACTTCACTGAAGGTGCACGGCGACTTTCCGAGGGAGGCTGGCGCGATCCGGTCCGTGATTTCGCGCAGAGCGGGAGGCCCGTGCTCGGGATCTGTCTCGGCATGCAACTTCTGGGTGAAGGCAGCGACGAGGGTGAGGGGGAAGGCCTCGGCCTTTTGCCGTTCCGGTTGGAGAAACTTCGTCCTGGAAGCGGAATGAGCGTTCCCCATATGGGCTGGAATACGGTGGAGGCGCTGGGCGCTGACCTCCCGCTTTTGGAAACTTCTGAACTCGCTCGGTACTACTTTGTTCATTCTTACGGAGTGCCGGCTGATTCGGTGGTCGCCAGGGGCACAACGACGTATGGGGTGCCCTTTGCCAGCGTTGTCGGCCACAAGAACGTGTTGGGTGTGCAGTTCCATCCGGAGAAGAGTCACCGATTCGGTATGACTCTGCTGCGAAACTTCTCACAGGTTGACGCATGGCTTTCCCTCGACTGATGCCGGTGTTGTTGGTGCATTCCGGTGCGCTGCAGAAGTCCCAGAAGTTTGGATCGTGGAAATACGTTGGCGACGTACTCAATGCGATCCGAATCTTCAACGAAAAGGATGTCGATGAAGTTGTCGTTCTCGACGTCGATGCCTCTCGCGAGAAACGTGGACCCGACTTCGCTCTGCTCGAGCAGTTGGCGGGCGAGTGCTTCATGCC
>JBDTCD010000121.1:0-10403 GCA_039923755.1 Terrimesophilobacter sp.
TGGGTGAAAGTCTGGCCCGTGGCGATCGTGGCAGCAATGATCGTCGCCGCGCGCGACCGATGGCGGGTTCTCACCACTGCGGTTATCGTCAGCCTGATCATCACCGTGGCGGCGCTCCTCTTCGGCAGTGGTGCCAATGTGCTGAGCTTCGTGACACAGCAGACGGGCCGAGGGCTCCAGGTGGAATCCCCGGTCAGCACCATCTGGCTTTGGCAGGCGTTCGGTGGGGTGCCGGGCACGATGGTGTACTACGACCAGCAACTGCTCACCTGGCAAGTCACCGGAAACGGGACGGGCATGGCGAGCGTCCTCATGACGCCCATCATGGGTCTCGTGGTTGTGGCTGTTGCGCTCGTCGCGGTCATCGCCCTGCGGCGTGGCGCCCAGGCGCACATTATGATGGCGCCGTTGTCTCTTGCGCTCGTATCCGCTCTCATCGCGTTCAACAAGGTCGGTTCGCCCCAGTTCATTGCATGGTTCGCCGTTCCGATCGTCCTCGGCCTCACCACCTCACGGCCCGGGCATCCAGGGTGGTTCACCGTGCCGGCGGTGATCGGAGCCATGACGGCAGCTCTCACCCAGGTGATCTACCCCTACCTTTACGGTTGGCTGATCGGGTTGCATCCGCTCATGCTGGCGGTACTCACGGCGCGCAACCTTCTCGTCTTCACGCTACTCGGCTGGGCCATCAACACGATCTGGGAGATGGGCAGGGAAGCGCTCTCCGTGGAGGAAGCCGTGATGGCGAAGGCAACTCCGGCCGAGGTGTGGCCGCTGGTCTCCGAACGTTAAACACCCGTGTGCTCAGGGAAGAAAACGGGGTTACATCGATCCCATTTCACTGGACTGCAGCAAGATGCCATCCTGAATCGCCCGCTTGCGGAGCGCCACCTTGGTACCAACGTCGATTCCCGCGACGCGGTACTTCTCGCGGATTCGCTTGAGATAGGACTTCGCCGTCTCTTCCGAGATTCCGAGTTGGAACGCCACAGCCTTGACCGGCTCGCCACCGCCGTAGAGAGCCATGACGCGTCTTTCCTGTGCGCTCAATTTCGGTGCACCGCCGACATCACTCGCATTGAGGGCGAGGTCGAGCTCAGCGGAGATGAAGGATTCACCCTTGTAAGCGGCGCGGATGGCCTCGACAATCATGACGGCGTCCTCGCTCTTCACGAGGTACCCGAGGGCACCGGCGGCGAGTGCCTCGCGGACCACGTTCGGCTCGGAATAGGTACTCATCAGCACAGTCTTGACACCGGTCGTCTTGAGCGTGGAGATCTTCAGGGAGATCGGGAGGTTGTCCTTGAGGTCAAGATCAAGCAGTACGACATCGACAGGGAACTCGGGATGTGTGAGCAGCTCGGGCCATGTTGTCACGGCGGCAACCATCGAAATGTCCGATGCAGCACCCCTGATCCACTCGGTGAGCGCACCAAGAAGCATCTTGTGGTCATCGACCAGTGCAAGCCTGATGGGTGGTTGGTCTGTCGTCACGGCTGTCGCCCCTATCTGTGTACTACTTGTTCTGCATGGTATTGGTCTGCCGGGTTTGTGACTACGCAGTTGATTTCGACTCGCAGGCTTGAGTTTTCTGTTGCGTTTGCGTACGTGCCTACCCTCGCGAGTGAACCCCACGTCGCCGGGTCCACCCTATTCCGAGAGATCCCCGTTGTGGTGATAACAATCGGAACTGACACGGTGGTCTGTTGACCGAGGGAGTCCGCAGCGCCCACCGGGCCAAGCGTGAGGTGAACAGTGGGTCGATCCTTGGACTTGTCACTCACCAGTAGCCACACTCCGGAGAGCAGGCCATCGCGCTGCTGAGGATCGAGCAGACCTGCGAGGCTTCCGCCATCGGAGAGCGTTACCGATTTACCAAGTTGTTCGGATTCCGTAATGGCGTGATACAGCCAGGTTTCCCTGCGCCCTTCGATGAGGTGTAATCGAAGTTCGGTGGCCAGCGACGCGGCAATGGACGCAGTCTTCGGATCAAGCGGCAGCTTCGTCCTGCCGCTTGCCACCGAATCGAAGAGTTCCTCTGCAGCGAGGTCCAAACGCGCCAGTTCTTCCGACGCCATCATTCCCACGGCGAACCTGGGCGCCGAAACGGTGCTCTGCACCAGGACGCGATCAAGTTCCAATTGCACGATCTTTCGGAAGTGTACGACAAGCCAGGTGGCAAAGATTGGAGGCAATATCACGGCCGTCAGTGTGACGAGTTGGGCGGGAAGAGCCTGAGCGGTGAGTGGTGTCGTGACGAGAATCGCCACCACGAACGCGACACCGATCAGGCCAACCGAAACGAGGATTTCACTGGCACGCCGAAGGGTGACCGCAATGAGCAGTCCGAAGCTCGCCGCGACGGATGCCGTGGCGTTCGCACCAATATTGTGCAACGGCCAGATCGCCATGAAGTCAAGGGCGATGACGCTGGCGAGCCCTGCGATGAAGACGGCGAAAAGCCAGTTGGGCATGCGTTCGCCGGCAATCGCAATGGTGACGCCAACGACCGCGAGGAGGAGGACATAGATCAGCCAGGCGAACGCGATAGGCATGATATTTGGATAGTGAGAGAATCGCGCGAAGAACAGGGCGAGACCCGACACGGCCGCAAGCCCGGCCACAATTCCCGCACCGATTCCCAGGTAGCCCGTGCCCAGGCTCGCGCCGCCGGCGCTTGCCTGTCTGAGGGCGCGCGCCGCGGGGGAGGATGAGGGCTTCGGACGCCCCCGCTTCCCAATAACGACGCCGAGTGTGTTCTCCTCTGGTCTGCCGTATCCACTCACTTGGGTACCTCCAGAACGACGGTGGTTCCCGAGCCAGGGGAGGAAAACAGGCGAGCGGTCCCGCCAACCTCACCCAGTCTGGCGATGACAGAGTCTTTCAACCCGAGGCGCGCGGAATCGATGTCTTTGACGTCGAAACCGATACCGCTGTCGGTGACCATTGCGCGCACTGTGGTTTCGTCATCCGTGATAGTGACGTGCGCCACGGTCACTCCGGCATGGCGGCGTACATTTTCGAGGCACTCGGCAAGGGCAAGGAGAAACGCATCGAGAACGTCGCTCGGCAGGAGCACCTGACCTGTGCCGTGCCAACTCACCTCGAGGCCGATGCGTCCGAACCGTTGCTTTACGGATTCCAGAGTTGTGCCGAGGATGGCATCATCGGAGGTGGGAACCGGAATCGATCCGGTTTGCGTAAGGACGGCATCCTGCGGCGAGGGGTTCACGCCTAGCCGCAATTGCCGCAGGAGGCGTGCGTCATCACCGGCTTGTGCGCGCAGCGCTCCCGCCGTCACTCCGACACCGGAGTGTGCGAGGAGTGTCAGCGTCGCGAGAACGGTGTCGTGAAGGAGTCGCGCGGACTGGCGCCTTTGGGCCTCAATCTCGCTCGCCTGACGCTCAGCCCTGTGTGCTCGTCCGATGCTGTGGATACGTCGGGCGGCATGGGGAACGCTCGACGAGATCCAGACGCCGGCGAAGGTACAGATGGCCCAGCCGAGGACAACTGCACCCACGGGGAACGTCACCAGATTCCAGGTTCCGCTCACCAGGACCACGAGCCCGACCGAGCAGATGAAGGCAACTCCCAGCACGATCATCCGCGGAATCGACCTCGTCAGAATGAGCGCGAAAGAGGCCATCGCACCGCCGGCAAAGGGGATGAGGGCGATGGCCAGTCCGTCGCGATCTGCAGTCTCAAAGGGCAATTGGACAATGGTGAGGATCGCGAGTCCGGCAGCGAGCCCAAGAAATGTCCACAACAGGGAATGGTCGTTGCCGAGTCGTAACAGGCTGAACACGAAAAGCAGTCCGAGAAGGATCGCAGCGAGGAGGCTCGTCTCATCCACGAGCCCGGGAATAGCTAATCCGAGGAACGTGATGACGGCCATGGTGAGCCCGATGAGCCGCGTCGCTCGGTGAAGAAGTCGATCACGTTCTTTGGAGATGAGTTCCACGGTAGCTATAGTTCCATGCGTGTACCCACAAATGGGGGTACGACACCGAGATGTGACACACCGGTTCTCGTGCAATTCCCAGTCGACTTGCTGGTGGCGGTCAGGTCCAGCAGCTCAATCGACGTCAAGCCAGCCTTCGCGCACACCGTAATCACGCAAACTGGCTCGGCTTCCCAGGTCGACACCGACCTCCCGGTATTTGCGGCGGGCGCGCTTCACATAGGACTTGACCGTCTCGTCGGTCGTCGACATCTGGTCGGCGACTTCTTTGATGGACAAGCCGCTCGAGTACAACGCCAAAGCACGTTGTTCCTGTCTGCCCAGTCGAGGCATCGGAATGACCTCACCGATCCTGGCCACGGCTTCCGCAAGTGGTCCGGAAAGGTAGCGCTCACCGCGAGCGGCGGCCCGGATTGCTTCGACGAGTTCCTCGACACCCTGGGTCTTCGGAACATAGCTGAGGGCACCGGCCGATATCACGCGCGCAACCGTGGCGGGGTCCGCATGCCGACTGATGACGACCACCTCACTGCCCGCAGCCCGCAGCGCCTGCACCTTGGTTCCAATCGACATCGAGTCATTGAGATTGAGGTCGAGCACCGTGACCTGCGCGGGAAACTCGGGGTGGGCGACGAGGTCGGCCCAGGAGTTCGCCATAAGAACGACGTCAAGCCCAAACACATCATCGGACAGCCGCGCTACGAGCCCGTCGGTGACGAGGCGAAAATCATCGACGATGGCTACCCGGATCTCAGGATCTTGATGTCGCCGCCCTAGGCTACTTCTTGCCATGCAATCCTTGACCCTCCGCTTCCCCGCCATCCTATCGAATTGGAGTGAGTCCTCTTCCGGCCATCCAGACTCAGGGTCTAGGAATACAGCAGCCGTTTAAGCTGCGGTCCCACCAGGGCGTGTTCGATGAGAAATCCGTCATGACCAAAATCGGATTCGATGACCACCGCATCGTGTTGATCGATGCCGTTCGAAAGGAGGCTGGCGATCTCGTGTTGTGCCGACACCGGGAAGAGCCGGTCGGTGTCGATCCCGAGGACGAGGCTTCGCGCGGTAACCGCGGAAAGCGCTTTTGCCACGCCTCCCCGACCGCGTCCGACATCGTGCGAACTCATGGCGTTTGCAAGAGTGAGGTAACTGTTGGCATCGAATCGCCTCGTGAATTTGTTTCCATGGAAATCGAGGTAGCTCTCCACCGCGAAACGACCGTCAGCACCCAGAGGATCGATCTCGCTTTGCCAACTCCGATGGAACCGATGATTGAGTTCGTGGGGAGAACGGTAGCTGAGGAGAGCCAGCCGACGAGCGAGCGCCAACCCGCGATGCGGACCGTCACCGTCCTTGGAGTCGTAATAGTCGCCGCCCCGAAAGCCACCGTCCATGCGGATGGATTCCACCTGGACCGAGTTGAGCGCGATCTCGTCGGCATCGCTCAAGGGCGGAGCTGCAAGAACGGCAACCCGCTCGACGCGGTCGGGGTATGTTGCTGCCCACTCGAGGGCGTGCATCCCGCCCATGGACCCTCCGATGACCGCGGCGAATCGCGCGAGACCCAGCTCGTCGGCGAGCGCGGCCTGCGTCGCGATCTGGTCGCGAATGGTCAGGTACGGAAACCGTGAACCCCACTCCTGACCGTCCGGGGCGGAGCTTGCTGGGCCCGTCGTCCCCTGGCATCCGCCCAGCGTGTTCGGCGCGATCACGAACCAATGGTTGGTGTCAATCGAACGGCCGGGACCGACTATCTCGGACCACCATCCGCTCGTCGGGTGCCCGGGGCCGGCCGGTCCTGCGACATGGCTGTCTCCGGTCAGTGCGTGCAGGATGAGAACGGCATTGCTTGCCGCATCGTTCAGCTTGCCCCATGTCTCGTATGCCACGCGCACAGCGGGAAGGGTCCCGCCGAACTCGAGAGACTGGGAACCCAGTGACGCGAAGTGGCGACTGCCCGCCGGATCTCCGTCTCGCCATGCCCCGGTTGCCGGAGGCTTTCCGAGCAGGGTTTTGATGTTCGCCTCGGTGATGAACCCCGAGGGAACGGAGTCGGCGGCAGTCTGCCAATCCATATCGCTCTCAATTCTCGCCGCGTAGTACTGCGGCGAACCACGGTACTACGCGGCGAGCGCCGTTCGCGCGGCGGCGAGGCCCAGCTCAAGGTCGGCGATGATGTCATCGATGTTCTCAAGACCGACCGATAGCCGCACGAGCCCCGGGGTGACCCCTGCAGTCAACTGCTGTTCGGGGGTGAGCTGCGAATGGGTTGTCGATGCCGGGTGGATGATCAGGCTGCGAACGTCACCGATGTTGGCGACGTGGCTGAACAGGTCGACATTGTCGACGAGCGATCGTCCGGCGTCGACGCCACCCTTCAGCTCGAACGAGAGGACAGCGCCAGCTCCGAGTGGCAGGTACTTCTTGCCTCGTTCGAACCATGGGCTCGACGGGAGGCCGGCATATGAGACGGAGGCTACATCCGGATGCGCCTCCAGCCACTCCGCGACAGCCTGTGCATTCTTCACGTGGCGCTCCACTCGAAGGCTCAGCGTTTCAATGCCCTGGATGAGCTGCCAGGCGCTTGCCGGAGCGATAGCCGCACCAAGGTCGCGCAGGAGTTGCACGCGGGCCTTGATGATGTAGGCAATCCCGTCGCCGAGCACGGTCGTGTAGCTCGCACCGTGGTACGAAGGGTCGGGTTCTGTGAGGCCAGGGAACTTCTCGACGTTCTTACTCCACGCAAACTTCCCGCCATCAACAATGACACCGGCCATGACTGTTCCATGCCCACCGAGGAATTTCGTGGCCGAGTGGACGACGATGTCAGCACCGTGTTCGAACGGGCGGACCAGGTAGGGCGTGGCGATCGTGTTGTCGACAATGAACGGGATACCTGCGGCATGTGCGACATCGGCAACCCCGCGGATGTCCAGGATGTTGATCCTCGGGTTACCGATTGTCTCCGCGAAGAAGGCTTTGGTATTCGGCCTGACCGCACGGCTCCACTCCTCGGTGTCGTCTTGGTCTTCGACGAATGTGGTCTCGATGCCCAGCTTGGCCAGCGTGTACTTGAACAGGTTGTAGGTTCCGCCGTAAATCGAGGACGACGCGACGATGTGGTCACCTGCCTGCGCGATGTTGAGAATCGAGAACGTCGTGGCCGACTGGCCGGAGGCAAGCAGGAGTGCGGCTGTTCCGCCCTCGAGAGCCGCGACCCGCTGCTCGACGACATCCTGGGTCGGATTCTGGATGCGCGTGTAGATGTTGCCGAATTCGGCCAGAGCGAAAAGGTTCTTCGCGTGATCTGAGCTGTTGAATACGTACGCGGTGGTTTGGTAGATCGGGGTGGCCCTCGCGTTGGTCACGGGATCAGGCTGCGCGCCAGAATGGATCTGCTTGGTCTCGAACTTCCAGTGGTCTGATGCCTCGGACATGGTGCTGCTCCCTCGAATCGCGCGGAACGAGCGTTCGTCGTCCGTGATGTAGAGACTAGGAATCGCGCCGGGCAAGGTCAATGCGGGATGACACACGAAGTAACGTGGGGGGATGGTAAGAGGGCAGGGTACGTCGATACGGCGCGTGGTGGTCACTGGTGCAAGCTCAGGTATCGGAGCGGCGACAGTGCGGTTATTTCGAAACCGGGGCTGGGATGTCGTCGGGGTAGCTCGGCGCACCGAACGTCTCGAGGCGCTTGCCGCGGAGACCGGCGCGTCAGTGTTCACCGCGGATCTCACGGACCAGGACCAGGTCAATGCCCTCCGTGACTACCTCGAGTCGACCGGCCCGATTCATTCGCTGGTCAACAACGCAGGCGGAGCGTTTGGGATGGGCACAGTCGAAAACAGCGACCCTGACGACTGGACCCGCATGTTCGACGTCAATGTCGTCGCCGTCCAGCGTGTGACGAGCGCCCTCCTGCCACTTTTGCGTGCCGGCGCGAGTCAGTCAGGACACGCCGACATTCTCATGCTCACGTCGATCGCTGGCCATGTTCCCTATGAAGGTGGTGGCGGATACAACGCGGCGAAGTTCGCCGCCCACTCGATGGCGGGAGTCCTGCGCCTCGAATTAGTCGGTGAACCGATTCGCATCATCGAGGTCGCTCCGGGAATGGTGAAAACCGATGAGTTCTCTCTCAAGCGATTCGGCGGCGATCAGGCACGTGCCGATGCCGTGTACGCCGGTGTCGACAACCCGCTCACCGCCGAGGACATCGCCGAGGTTATCGTGCTGGCCATAGAGCTTCCCGGCCACGTCAACCTTGATCTCGTCACGGTGAAGCCCGTGGCTCAGGCCGCACCGCACAAGGTCGCGAGGGTCCCGCTCACTCCGAAGAGCTGACATCGTCCAGGCGGGCGAAGGCGAGCGCAGCAAGGTATGCCGCGGCATCCGGAAGCACCGTGTCATCGAATTGGGCGAGGTTCGAGTGGTTGTACGGTGCAGTTGTCGGCTCGAGTTCCGGCGGGCACGCACCGACGAAGATGAAGGCGCCGGGAACGGCACGCAGGACTGAGGCAAAGTCTTCCCCGCCCGCCACGGGTGTTTCCGCAATACTGAATCGGTCAGACCCGAACATCGCCCCGGCCACCCGTTCGGCGAGTGAGACATGTTCGCCGCTGTTGATCAGCGGCACCGTGATGATGGAAAAACGCACGTCAGCCCTCAGGCCGTGCGCCTGCGCGATTCCCGTGACGAGTTGGGTACTGAACTCCTCGACCGCTGTGAGATTGGCTTCAGAAAACGTGCGAACTGTCGCACCGAATGAGGCTTCGCTCGGGATGACATTGCTGGTTCCGCGCTCGCCGCCGCTCAACCAGCCGACAGTGATGACAACCGGATCGAACGCGCTGAATCTACGCGTCACCATGGTCTGGAGCCCCGTGACGATTTCGGCGAGTGCCTGATTGGGGTCGCGAGCCGCCTGTGGCGCTGAGCCGTGGCCGCCGCGGCCGTGAATGGTGACGTCGAGGGTGGAGGCAGAAGCCATCAGCGCTCCCGGTCGGGTGGTGAAGTGCCCGAGCGGGGCGTTTGTCATCACGTGAAGTCCATACGCTCCGACGATGTCTCCGCGCGCCCGCCCGAGCAGCCCATCCTCGAGCATGTGATCCGCGCCTCGGAAACCCTCTTCCCCGGGTTGCAGCATGAAGAGCACTTCGCCGAAGAGCTCGTTCCGATGGGTTGCGAGCAAGTGGATCGCGCCGACGGCGATCGCGGCGTGCAGGTCGTGCCCGCACGCGTGCATCCGGCCAGGTATTTCGGAGGCGAAGTCGAGGCCGGTGTCCTCCTGAAGTGCGAGTGCATCGAGGTCGGCGCGCAGGATCACCGTTGGGCCCGGTTGGGAGCCGATGATGCGCACAATCGCGGCAGACATCGTTTCGGAACGGATGATCTCGATCGGTAACTCTGAGATGGATGCGATCACGCGATCGAGCGTCTTGGGGGTATGAAGGCCCAATTCGGGCTGTCGATGTATGTCTCTCCGCACCGACTGAAGTTCGCCGAGGTAGCCCGCTGCCTCTGTTGCCAGGTCGGCGAGATTCATGAGCGCACCCCGGCGACATCCTCGGTAGTCATCTCGTCGGCGAAGGCAAGTTTGGGGACAAAGAAGAGCAGCACCGCCGCAACGAGCGCCCCAACGCCGCAGATCGTCCAGACGAGGTAGTAACCGAACAGGGTTCCGGCAGTCGAGCCCGCCACATGCACTGCGCCAATCGTGAGGACGATCGCAAAGACGGAGGAGGCGAACGATCCACCGATGGTCTTCGTCGTGTTGGTGAGCGCCGAGGCGATTCCGGTTTGGCCTCTGGGGGCTGCTGCCGCCGCCGCCGCGGGCATGGCGCCCACGAGCGCGCCACTACCGAGACCTGCGATCACCATGTTCATGAACACCTGCCAGGTTTCCACGTGGAAGGGGATGAACAGCAGGTAGCCGATCGACACGAGGAACGCCGCCACAATGAGGGCGAAGCGCGGAGTTTTCCACCGAGAGACCAGCGGGAACAAGAGTGCTCCGGCAATCATGGAGATGAGGTACAGGCCAATGAGAATCGAGATCGTACCTGAGGTGAGCCCAAGGCCGTATCCGAGTGCACGATCCGTTCCTGCGTAGGTTGACAGCGGTGCCTGTGCGCCGAGCAGGCTGATACCGACGAGGAACGCGGTCAGTTGCACCGGCCACATGTTCGGCTGGCGGAAGACCCGGATGTCGATGGCCGGATCCTTCTGGCGAAGCTCAAACAGGACAAACGGCCAGAACAGCAGAAGTCCGACCGCCATGATGAGGTACGGCCATGTCTGAGTGTCATTGAACTTCAGGAAAGTCAATCCCGATGTGATGCACAGCAAGGCGATCGTGAGGATCGCAAACCCGATCCAGTCCAACCGACGGTCGGGGAGAGACTCGGACTCCGGTACTCCGAACAAAATGACAAAGAACACG
>JBDTCD010000122.1:0-4056 GCA_039923755.1 Terrimesophilobacter sp.
CCGTTTCGTGGGAATCGTAGACCAGCCGCCGACGTAGCCAGCTGGCAGATCCCGGCAAACAATGTGATGGGCGTCTTTGACGCCCCCGGCAGTCTTTCACCCCCCGCATCCCGTGTGGTGTATAGCCCAAATGAAGGCGTTCGACACTTACGGGCGTGATTTGACAGGGCTCCGAGTCACTTGGCTTCCGGAATGCCTTCATTTGGGAAGTTACTCAGCTGGATGAGCAGCGGCCACCGGGCGACATGACGGGCGAGCTACCCGAATTTGCCGGAGACGTAATCCTCTGTGGCCTGGACCGAAGGCTTAGAGAACATCGTCGTGGTGTCGTCGTATTCGATGAGTTTGCCGGGTTTTCCGGTTCCCGCGATGTTGAAGAACGCGGTGCGGTCGGAAACGCGGGAGGCCTGCTGCATGTTGTGGGTCACGATGACGATGGTGTAATCCTGCTTGAGTTCCTCGATGAGGTCCTCGATCGCGAGAGTGGAGATCGGGTCGAGGGCCGAGCACGGCTCGTCCATGAGAAGCACATCCGGTTGCACCGCGATCGCGCGGGCGATGCACAGTCTCTGCTGCTGGCCGCCAGACAAGCCCGAGCCCGGCAGGTTAAGCCGATCCTTCACCTCGTTCCACAGGTTCGCGCCGGTGAGCGCTCGTTCGACGAGCTCGTCCGCGTCGGGTTTGGACATCCGCCGGTTGTTGAGCTTGACACCGGCGAGCACGTTGTCGCGGATCGACATCGTGGGGAACGGGTTCGGCCTCTGGAACACCATCCCGACCTGACGACGGACGAGGACCGGGTCGACGCCGGGCCCGTAGAGGTTGTTGCCGTCGATGAGCACTTCACCTTTGACGTAGGCGCCGGGAATGACCTCGTGCATGCGGTTGAGTGTGCGCAGGAAGGTGGACTTGCCGCACCCGCTGGGGCCAATGAACGCCGTGACCGTACGGGGCTCGATCGTAAGGGAGACATCCTCTACGGCCTTGAACTTGCCGTAAAAGACATTCAGGTCGTTCACTTCGATGCGCTTTGACACGTCGGTTTCCTTTGGGTTATCTGCCGAGCTTCGGGGAAAAGATTTTTGCGATCAACCGCGCAATGAGGTTGAGTGCCATGACGATGAGGATGAGGGTGAGCGCGCCTGCCCACGCGCGGTCGAGGTAGGGCTGAACGTCGGTGCCGGGGTTCGCATACTGGGTGTAGACGAACAGCGGCAGCGCCATCATCCGCCCATTGAAGAGGTCGTAATTCATGCTCGCAGTGAAACCCGCGATGATAAGCAGCGGAGCCGTTTCGCCGATTACGCGTGCGATGGCGAGCGTGACACCAGTCGTGATTCCGGCGATCGAGGTGGGGATGACCACCTTCAGCACGGTGAGCCACTTGGGAACACCGAGCGCAAAGGATGCCTCGCGCAGTTCGTTCGGGACGAGCTTCAACATCTCCTCGCTCGAACGCACGACTGTCGGAATCATCAGGAGCGTCAGTGCCACCGCGCCGCCGAATCCGAACCGGATGCCGGGGTCGTTGAAGAGAAGGGCGAAGAGCGCGAAGGCGAAAAGTCCGGCGACAATCGAAGGGATTCCGGTCATGACATCGACAAAGAACGTGATTGCCCGGGCAAGATGGCCGCGCCCATACTCGACGAGGTAGATCGCGGCGAGCAGCCCGATCGGAACCGAAATGAGGGTGGCCATCCCGGTGATCTCCACAGTCCCGACGATCGCGTGGAGCGCACCGCCGGGGAACTGCTCTGTCCCTGCCCCCACGATATTGCGCATCGACTGGGTGAAGAAGGCGATGTCGAAACGCTTCCAGCCATCGACCGCGACAGTGAAGAGCAGGGAGACCAGGGGGAGGAGCGCCACGACGAAGGCGGTGGAGACGAGCGAGGTGACGAGGCGATCCCGAGCTTTTCGGGAACCCTCCACAAGGTAGGAAATGGTGACCAGGAGGACATCGAAGAGCACGGTGCCGAAGAAGACGGCCGCGACGATGTTGTAGTCGCCGCCAGATCCTGCAGCAAGAATTCCGAAGAGGGCAGCGAGGACAACCCAGCTTCCGGCGAGCAACGCCCAGGGAACCCACTTCGGGAGCCGCGCAGACGTGAGGCTGTTGACGATACCGTTGCTCGGCGCTGTCATCAGTTTGCCCCCGAGAAGGCCTTACGGCGATTGATGAAGACACGTGCCGCCGAGTTCACGAGGAGCGTGATGACGAAGAGGATGAGCCCGGTCGCGATGAGCGCATTGACTCCGACACCGTGAGCTTCAGGGAAGTTCAGTGCGATGTTTCCGGCGATCGTCGGCGGGTTCGCGGACCCGGTGAGCACGAAGTTGATGACGAGTGCAGGCGAGAGGACCATGGCCACGACCATCGTCTCGCCGAGCGCGCGACCGAGACCCAGCATGCATGCCGAAATGATGCCCGGCATCCCGAACGGCAACACGGCGGTACGAATCATTTCCCAGCGGGTCGCACCGAGAGCCAGGGCCGCCTCTTCGTGCAGGACAGGCGTCTGGAGGAATACCTCCCGGCACACCGCGGTGATGATGGGCAGGATCATGACAGCGAGCACAATCGCGACGGTTAGTATCGTGCGGCCAGTCCCCGAGACTGGGGCGGAAAAGAGCGGGATCCAGCCGAGGTTGTCGACGAGCCAGGCGTAGAACGGCTGGACGAAGGGGGCAAGCACTTTGATGCCCCACAGGCCGAAGACAACGGACGGCACCGCCGCGAGCAGGTCGATGATGTAGCCGAGAGTCTGCGCGACCTTGCGCGGAGCGTAGTGGGAGATGAAGAGCGCGATGCCGAGCGAGAGCGGCAACGCCATGATGAGGGCGAGGGCGGCGGCCCAGACGGTCCCGAACGCGAGCGGCGCGACGTACTCCCAAAAACTTGACGGTGCAGTGGGAAGCTTTGCCGGGTTGGCCACGAGTGCCGGGATGCTCTGCGCGATGAGGAAGACAGCGACCGCAGCGAGGGCGGCGAGAATGATGATGCCCGCGGCAAGCGTGCTGGATGCGAAGATGCGGTCGCCCGGGCGGGTTTTCACCTTTGAGCGCATGCTTGCCGCGGACGTGCTCACGTGATCGTCTCGATTGCTGCTGCAACGGTGGTCGAGAGTGCGGCGGACAGCGGCGCGGCACCCGCGGATTTTGCGGCCTCTGCCTGTCCCGCAGGACTGGCCACGTAGTGGGCGTAAGCCTTCACGAGGGCACCAGTTGCGGGGTTTGCATACTCCTGGCACACGATGAGGTAGCTCACGAGGACCAGCGGGTAGTGCGAGGGATCAGTGGTCTTCCGGTCGAGCGCGACGGCGATGTCGTTCGCGCTGCGGCCTTCAACCAGCGGAGATCCCGCAACGACTTCGGCGGCGGCCGCAGAGGTGTACTTGACGAACGTGTCGCCGACTTTGATTGCGGCGACACCGAGTTTGCCTGCACGGGAGGCATCCGCGTATCCGACGGTATTCTTCCCGTTCGTGACTGCACCGACGACTCCCGAGGTGCCCTGGGCTGCTTCACCGGCCGTGTAAGGGAAGGTATCAGCCGGCGGCGCAGTCCACACATCCGGTGCCGTCTTGGATAGGTAGTCCGTGAAATTCTTGGTGGTTCCCGAATAGTCGGAACGGTGAACAGCAGTGATCGTCGCCGCGGGCAGCGCGGCACCTGGGTTGAGGGCCGTGATTGCCGGATCGTTCCAGCTCGTGATCGTGCCGTTGAAGATTTTCGCGATCGTGGCCGGGTTGAGGTTGAGTGCTGTGATGCCGTCAATATTGAAAATGAGGGCGATCGGGGAGATGTAAACGGGCAGGTCGATGGCCTTGGTCCCCGGCATGCACGCGGCGAACGTGCCCGACAGCTCGTCGTTGCTGAGCGCCGAATCCGAGCCCGCATACGAGACGCCGCCGCTCATGAATGCCTTGCGGCCAGCCCCAGAACCGTCGGGCGAGTAGTTGATCGTGACGCCGGGGTTTGCCGTCTGGAATGCCGCAACCCACGCATCCGAGGCGCTGCCCTGCGAGGATGCGCCAGAACCGTTGAGTTCCCCGG
>JBDTCD010000123.1:0-4896 GCA_039923755.1 Terrimesophilobacter sp.
AAGTGCGGCTTTCCATAATTGTCCGACATTCGCATCCGCGTCGAGGTTCGGCGTGGATGTCGCGAAGACTGCCCACGTGCCGTCAGGGTGGATGGTGGGTCGGGAGACGCTCGTCAGGAGAGGAAGATCGGTGGGGTTCACCCCATCACTCTATGACTGAGTCAGGCGAAGTTTGAGTCATGTGCCTGCGAATCCTGAAATATCTCCGATGTAGCGAGTGTGATCTTCCGGGACCGGCTCGACGGCGGCCTGCGCCACCTCGGCGGCGAACTCCGCGACGTTGTACAACCGGCCGGCGGCTTCCTTTCGAGCGCTGATAGCTCCGGGGTTTGCTCGCTCGAGGAGGGTGGCGGTAATGGTGCCTTCGATCATGTCCCCGGAGACCACCACGAACTCGATGCCGAGCTCCTGAAGTTGCGGAATCATCCCACGCAGCGCATCCTCCCCCGCCCGCTTGCTGAGGGCGACAGGCTCATACTCGGGCATTGTCGGCACGGTGCGGATGAAGTGCGCCTGATGGCTTGTGACGAACACGACGCGCGAGCCACTGGGCAGCAGCGGGAGCGCAGCGGTTAACAGATTCACTTGAGCATCCCGATTGAGCCTCAGCGCGTAGTCCTCCCCCATTCCCGCCTCCATTCCGCCGGAGGCGTTGAGTACGAGGATGTCGAGCCCTCCCCACGCCTGCCGAATGGTCTCGAACATGGAGGCGACCGATTCCGCGTCCGTCAGATCGGCTCCCACAGCGAGTGCCGTGGCGCCACTGGCTTCGAGCTTGTCTACAAGCTGGAGGGCGCGTTTTTCCTTGTTGCGGAAGTTGACGACGACGCTTGCGCCGGCCTCGTCAAGGTAGCCGACTGTATCGGCACCGATACCGCGGGATGACCCGGTGACAAGGGCTCGTTTTCCGTCGAGGGAATGGGGCTTCAGGAGTGTGCTCACCCACCAGACCCTAGCAAGTCCAGCGTGCTAGTTTCAGTAGTAACACGACACAGGAGAGGTGCCGGATCGCAGTGGATTTCCTCAACGAGTACGCATGGATCGTGTGGCTGGGCCTCATCCTCCTCTTCCTCATCGTCGAGATGTTCACCCTGGAGTTCACGTTCCTGATGGTTGCCCTCGGGAGCGTAGGCGGGCTCGTCTCGGGACTCCTCGGGGTGCCGTGGTGGGGACAGATCGTCATCGCGGCTGTTCTCGCGCTGTTGCTCCTGCTTGCCGTGAAGCCTCCGTTGCTGCGTCGACTCAAGCGAGGGGGCGATCCGTCGAAAACGCTCGTCGATGCGCTCATCGGCATGGAAGGCTCGGTCATCCGCGATTTCGTCGATGGCCAGGGCCAGGTAAAGCTCACGGTTGGTGAGACCTGGACCGCCAGAGTCTCCAACCCTCAGACTACTGAACTGGAAACCGGTGACCGAGTTACGGTCACCTCGATTGAGGGCGCGACCGCGATGGTTGCGCCCGTGAAAGGCAATGCCAAGTGAACGATTTCGGCACCGTGCTGCTCATCCTTCTCATCGTCGTCGTCGCGATTTTTGTCCTGACGATCCTGTTCCGCGCCATTCGGATCATCCCCCAGGCACGCGCGGGAGTCGTCGAGCGGCTCGGTAAATACCACAAGACGCTCTTGCCGGGACTGAACATTGTCATCCCGCTCATCGACCGGGTGCGCCCGCTCATCGACATGCGCGAGCAGGTCGTCTCCTTCCCGCCCCAGCCCGTCATCACCGAAGACAACCTTGTCGTCTCCATCGACACGGTCGTCTACTTCCAGGTGACGGATGCCCGCGCCGCCACCTACGAGATCGCAAACTACCTCGGCGCGGTAGAGCAGCTGACCACGACGACGCTGCGTAACGTCGTCGGTGGTCTGAACCTCGAAGAGGCGCTCACCAGCCGCGACAACATCAACGGCCAGTTGCGCATCGTCCTCGATGAGGCAACCGGCAAGTGGGGAATTCGCGTCGGGCGCGTCGAGCTCAAGGCGATCGACCCGCCACTGTCGATCCAGGATTCAATGGAGAAGCAGATGCGCGCCGAGCGTGACCGCCGAGCGGTCATTCTCACCGCAGAGGGCACCAAGCAGTCGCAGATCCTTGAGGCAGAGGGCGCACGGCAAGCCGCAATTCTCCAGGCCGAGGGTTACGCGAAGGCCGCTGTGCTCCGTGCCGAGGGTGAAGGGCAGGCCATCACGACTGTCTTCAAGGCGATCCACGATGGCAAACCCGATCCCGAGTTGCTTGCGTACCAGTACTTGCTGATGTTGCCCAAGATCGCTGAGGGCGAGGCGAGCAAGGTGTGGATCATCCCGTCGGAGTTCACCGAAGCGCTCAAGGGCATTACGGGCGGCTTCCTGGGCAGCAAAGGTAACCACGAGGCGTAGCGGATTCGGGGTGGATGGATATTTCAACTCGCCTCCCCCACGGGTCCTTGCCCACCGCGGACTCGCGCGTGATGCGCCGGAGAACACGCTTCTGGCGTTTGCCAAAGCGCTGGCGATCGGTGCGCACTACATCGAGACCGACGTCCATGAAAGCTCGGATGGCGTGGCCATCATCAGCCATGACGAAAACCTGGAGCGGGTTGCCGCGCGGAACATTCGCGTCAACCAGCTCACGGCACTGGAACTCCGCCGTGTGGACCTGGGAGCAGGGCAAGGGTTTGCTGTTCTCGCCGAAGCACTTGACGCGTTTCCGGATGCTCGGTTCAACATCGATGTGAAATCCCAGGGTGTGGTCGGTCCCACGATCGAGGCGATTCGATCCGTCAATGCACTCAACCGGGTGCTCGTGACCTCCTTCAGCGGCAGTCGTCGCCGCGCAACAGTTGCGGGGCTCCCCGGTGTGGCAACCTCGGCCGCGTACGGCACGATGGTCAAAGTGCTCGCCGCGTCGAAGCTTCGCCGCACGCGGCGAGTTCGGGCTCTGCTGGAAGAATTCGATGCTGTGCAGCTTCCGGAGCGCTGGAGCGGCGTCTCCGTGATTACTGCCCCCTTGATCAGGATGGCCCACGAGGCAGGGACTGAAGTTCACGTCTGGACGATCAATGACCCCGACGTGATGACGCGACTTCTCGATCTTGGCGTCGACGGGATCGTGACCGATCGCGCCGATCTTGCGGTCGATATCGTGCGTTCCCGTCGGTAACCTCACGCACGTGTGTCGCTGAAGTCTGGGAACCCGCTGTGAAAGGCGTGCGGCAGAAAGGATTCCCCCAGCTTGGTGGTTTATAACTTGTGACTGTCGGAGTACAAAATAAGGGGACGAAACCATGGCGGATCGCAGTTTGCGCGGAATGCGTTTGGGTGCGCAAAGTCTTCAAAGTGACGTCGGAGTGACATTCTCCCCTCGACGCAGGAGTACCTACCTGCTTGATGACGGTTCCACGTTCGAGGTGACGTTCTCTGCGGATGCCGAGGTGCCCACCCTGTGGGAGTCTCCCAAGAGCGGCCGTGAGGGCCACCTGCTTGGCGACAACGGCAAACCAGTACCTCTCGATCAGGCGGAAGTTCGCGTTCCGCGCAGCCACTGGGACATGCTTCTGGAACGTCGCACTCGCGCTGAGCTTCAGGAACTCCTGGACGAGCGCCTCGCCTACCTTCGTGCGCGCCGGGGCGAGCACAAGATCGGCGCGTAGCCTCTCCCTCACGCGTTACGGCGACGTTTGGTAAGTCCCCATACGGTGACTCGGGCAAGCGCTTCGATGACGATACCGCTGTGCATCTTCGAACGCCCCACTGCACGCTCCACGAACGTGATGGGATGTTCTGCTACGACGAAGCCGCGGCGTTCCATGAGCCAGGCGAGCTCGATCTGGAAGCAGTAGCCCTGGGATGCAACGGAACCAAAGTCAAGGGCGGTCAGTGCCTCGGTGTGGAAGACCCTGAATCCTGAGGTCAGATCCCGAATCGATGATCCAAGGACTGCTCGGGCATAGGCGTTCCCCATCCTGGATATCGCCTGCCGCGGCCACGGCCAGTTGAGAACGGAACCACCCGCCACCCAGCGCGAACCGAGGACAAGGTCTGCGCCGTCGCGCGCAAGCGCCAGCATGGCGGGCAACTCGGCGGGATCGTGGGACCCATCCGCATCGATTTCGACGATGAAGCGGTATCCCCGGTCTATTCCGTGCCGGAAACCCGCTAGATATGCTCGCCCGAGCCCATCCTTGCTCGCCCGGTGGATCACGGCGACCGCGTGATCGCTTTCCGCTAGTTGATCGGCAAGTTCGCCGGTGCCATCCGGGCTCGAATCATCGACAATGAGCACATCGGCGGCGGGAACGGTCTGTCGAACCCGGCCGAGAAGGGCCGCCAGGCTTTCGCGTTCGTTGTAGGTGGGGATGATGACCAGGGTGTCAGACACGTCGTGCCCCCTTTCGACGCGGTGCGGCGAGCAATCCTGCGAGCAGGCCAGCGATCGCGAAACCTCCCACCGCCCAGTCGACGTATGAACCGAGCACACTCGCCGGCGTCGTCGTAGAACTGAGGGGCACGTTATCCACCATCGAGCCCGCGGTGAAAGTCGGCAGCCTCGCGATAGTGTGCCCGTCCGGTCCCATGATCGCGCTCACTCCCACCGTGGAGACCTGCACGACGCTCCTGCCGGTTTCGATCGCCCTGAGTCTGGCAACTGCGAGTTGTTGCACGTTTTCGTCGGAGTGCCCGAAGTCTGCGTTGTTGGTGGGCGCGAGGATTATCTGGGCCCCCGAGTCGATCATCTGCCGGATGAGCGAGTCATCGACGATGTCAAAGCAGATTGCAAGCCCTGCCTTCACGCCGTCGATATTGAAGACATTGGGTCGCGTACCGATCGTGTAGTCGCGCGGAACCATGTCAAGAAGTGATGGGGCGAAAGATACCAAAAACTGCGGTCAGGAATGTATTCGGCGAACGGAACC
>JBDTCD010000124.1:0-11406 GCA_039923755.1 Terrimesophilobacter sp.
CAACCACGCTGTTCCATGATCAGACGGCCTGGCTTGATCGCCTAGGTGACTCTTCGAAGACCGTCGCGACGGTCGCGTGGATCGGTTACCAGACCCCGCACCTGTTGAATGTCGGCTCATTGACCCTCGCCGACCAGGGTGCTGGCTTTCTTACGAGTGCCATCGAAGGGTTGCAGAGCCTGCGAGGTTCAGCACAGCCCTATATCTCGGTGATGGCACACTCTTACGGTTCGACGGCCGCCATGATCGCCCTCCAACGTGGAGATTTCGAAGTGGATGCTCTTGCCGTAGTTGGTTCTCCCGGCAGTTCCGCCCAGAATGCGTCAGCCCTGGCCGTGCGGAATGGGAACATCTACGTGGGCGAGGCTGGATGGGATCCGGTAGTGAACTCGGCGTTCTATGGCAGTGATCCGGGCGCAGCCTCCTACGGTGCACACCGGATGAGCGTTGCCGGCGGTGTCGACGCGATCACCAGCGCGTTACTCGGAGCCTCCTATGGACACAACGAATACTTTCAACCTGGCAGCGAGTCCATGCGGAATCTGGCGCTCATCGGCATCGGCGAGGGTGGACTCGTCATGGATGACGCGGGCACCATGATCGCCGCCGAACGCCGCTAACCAACGCCCTCCTCGCGAAACAAGCCCGACATCCGGCTCGAATAGGATTGAACGGTGCCTGAGACAACACCGCCACCGCTTGATGCCGCCCACGTAGCCCATCTGGCTTCCCTTGCGCGTATCGCCCTTACGCCCGACGAGATCGAGAAGCTCACCGGCGAACTCGGTGTCATCATCGAGTCGATAGCCAAAGTCTCGGAGGTGGCCACGCCGGATGTCCCCGCGACGTCTCACCCGATTCCCCTCACGAACGTCTTCCGGCCCGATGTCCCAGGTGAGACGCTCACGGTCGAGCAGGCACTCTCCGGTGCACCGGAACGCGATGGCGACCGGTTCAAAGTTTCAGCGATCCTGGGGGAGGAGCAGTGATCGGGAACGGCCTCATCACCCTCTCGGCGGCGGCCCTCGCCGAGAAGCTCCACTCGGGCGAAGTCTCCTCGGTGGAAGTCACCCAGGCTCATCTGGATCGCATCGCTGAAGTTGACGGCGATATCCACGCGTTCCTGCACGTTTCCGCCGATGCGCTCCGCACAGCAGCAGAGGTCGATGGTGCGAGAAAACTGGGTGCGAAACTTAGCCCGCTCGCCGGCGTTCCGGTGGCGATCAAGGACGTTCTGTGCACGCAGGACATGCCGTCCACTGCAGGGTCGAAGATTCTGGAGGGTTGGGTTCCCCCGTACGATGCGACCGTGGTGAGCAGGCTTCGCAAGGCGCGGCTCATCCCGCTCGGGAAAACCAACATGGACGAGTTCGCCATGGGTTCCTCAACGGAGCATTCGGCGTTCGGCCCGACCCACAATCCGTGGGATTTGGACCGGATTCCCGGGGGTTCCGGCGGCGGTTCTGCTGCAGCGGTTGCCGCATTTGAGGCCCCGCTCGCACTCGGCAGCGACACCGGTGGATCCATTCGACAGCCAGCAGCGGTCACGGGAACGGTCGGCATGAAGCCGACGTATGGGGGAGTGTCCCGCTACGGGGCGATCGCGCTTGCGTCCTCCCTGGACCAGGTCGGACCCGTCACCCGTACAGTGCTCGACGCGGCCCTCCTGCACGATGTCATTGGCGGCCATGACCCGCACGATTCCACCTCGCTTGCCGACGTCTGGCCCTCATTCGCTGATGCAGCGCGCGAGGGTTCGGCATCCGGATCCCTCAAGGGCGTTCGTGTCGGGGTCGTAAAGGAGCTCGGTGGCGAGGGATTCCAGGCCGGTGTGAGTGCGCGATTCGCCGAGGCGCTTGCGGTGATGGCTGCAGCCGGTGCGGAGATCGTGGAGGTGTCGGCACCTTCCTTCATCTATGCCATCGCCGCGTATTATCTGATTCTCCCGGCAGAAGCGTCGAGCAATCTTGCGAAGTTCGACAGTGTGCGCTTTGGCTTGCGGGTCAATCCCGCAGACGGCGGTACCGTCGAGGATGTCATGGCCGCCACGCGCGAGGCCGGGTTTGGCCCCGAGGTCAAGCGCAGGATCATCCTGGGAACCTACGCACTGAGCGCGGGTTACTACGACGCCTACTACGGCAGTGCGCAGAAAGTGCGCACGCTCATCCAGCGTGACTTTGATGCAGCGTTCACCGCTGCCGATGTGCTGGTGTCACCCGCCGCACCGACAACGGCGTTCAAGTTGGGCGAGAAGCTTGAAGACCCCCTCGCCATGTACCTGAACGACGTCACGACAATTCCTGCGAACCTTGCGGGGATCCCGGGCATGGGCCTGCCGATGGGTCTCGCCCAGGAAGACGGGCTCCCCACGGGGATCCAGATCATGGCCCCAGCCCGACAGGATGCCCGCATTTACACCGTGGGAGCCACGCTGGAGGCTTTGCTCGAGGAGTCCTGGGGGCACGCTCTTCTCAGCCGTTCGCCGCGGCACCCGCGCTCGGAAGGGAGAACGACGTGAGCACCGCAGAACTCATGGACTTCGACAAGGCGTTGGAACTCTTCGAGCCGGTGCTTGGATTCGAAGTGCATGTCGAACTCAATACGCGCACAAAAATGTTCTCTGCAGCGCCCAACCCGGCCGCGCCCGGTGCGGATGCTGGAGAGCCGAACACGATGGTGACGCCGGTGTGCCTGGGGCTACCAGGTTCGCTCCCGGCGGTCAACGAGCAGGCGATCCGGTATTCGATCAGTCTTGGACTTGCGCTGGGCTGCGAGATTGCCCCGACGAGCCGCTTCGCTCGAAAGAACTATTTCTATCCGGACCTGGCGAAGAACTACCAGATCAGCCAATACGACGAGCCGATAGCCCACGATGGGGTCGTGGAGGTCGAACTCGCGAACGGGAGGACCTTCCACATCGAGATCGAGCGCGCTCACATGGAAGAGGACGCGGGCAAACTTACGCACGTGGGCGGCGCGACCGGCCGCATCCAGGGCGCTGATTATTCGCTCGTTGATTACAACCGCGCTGGCGTTCCGCTCGTCGAGATCGTGACGAAGATGATCACCGGCGCAGAGCACGATGCTCCGGAGCTCGCGAAGGCATACGTGTCATCGATCCGCGACATCGTCGTGGCACTCGGGATCAGCGAGGCCCGTATGGAGCGGGGTAACCTGCGGTGCGACGCCAACATCTCACTGTCCCCGCGCGGTTCGGGGAAGCTGGGAACGCGCACAGAGACCAAGAACGTGAACAGTCTGCGCAGCGTAGAACGGGCTATTAGGTACGAGATCCAACGCCAGGCGGCAATTCTTGCTGCCGGGGGATCTATCACCCAGGAGACCCGGCACTGGCACGAAGACTCCGGCACAACCTCCGCAGGCCGCCCGAAGAGCGACGCCGATGACTACCGCTACTTTCCCGAACCGGACCTGCTGCCCGTTGAACCCTCCCGTGAACTCATCGAAGAGCTTCGCGCTGCGCTCCCGGAACCGCCAGCAGAACGTCGGCGACGGCTCAAGGAGTCGTGGGGCTTCACGGATCTCGAATTCCAGGATGTCGTCAACTCGGGTTTGCTGGTTGAGGTTGAGTCGACCGTTGCGGCGGGGGCTTCCCCTGCGCAGGCTCGCAAATGGTGGACGGGAGAAATTGCAAGGCTCGCAAACGCGGGCTCTGTCGACCCATCATCCCTCGTCTCCCCGGCGGATGTCGCCTCTCTGGTCGCCCTCGTCGAGTCTGGTGAGCTCACCGACCGGCTCGCCCGTCAGGTGCTCGAAGGAGTCATTGCGGGGGAGGGCTCCCCAGCAGATGTGGTGCAGAAGCGGGGGCTCAAGGTCGTCTCCGACGATGGTGCTCTCATCGCCGCCATTGACGAGGCACTCGCGGCGCAACCCGACGTGCTGGAGAAGATCCGCGACGGCAAGGTGCAGGCGGCCGGCGCAGTGATCGGTGCGGTGATGAAGGCAATGCATGGCCAGGCGGACGCTGCGCGGGTTCGCGAACTCGTTCTCGAGCGGGCCGGATCGACCGCCATATAGGCGATCGAGCACTCGCGCTTACGAGGCGGTGTCGGCCGCGACGGCGTGCCCAGCATCGACGACAGCGTCCGCCCCCGATGGCGACACGCGGGGCGCAATGAGTATGGCGACGATCGCAATTGCCGCGGCGAAAGCGAAAACACCGGGAAATGACAACCCTGTCGCGGCGAGAGCTGCAAACACGATGCCTGTTGTCGCAAGAGCAAGTGCACCCCCCATTGAATCGGAGATCGACAGGGCGGCACTATTGAACCCCTGATTCGCCGGCGTGGACATCGCCAGGGTCATCGTGCTGATGCGAGGGTACATGAGCCCCATGCCGCCGCCTCCGAGAATCCAACCGGAGATGGCGATTCCAGGTGGAAGCGCGAAGAGCGACGTAGCGAACGCCACGAGGATGGCGACGAGCACAAGGGAACTTCCGATCGTCGTGCACTGTGAATTCGATAATTTCCCCGTCATCCGACCCTGCAGCCAGGATGCACCGGACCATGCGAGGGCACCGAGGGTGAGGGCGAGCCCAGCAAGAGACGGCGAGAAACGATAGTTCTCGATGAGCAGGTAGGGGAGATACACTTCCGCACCGAAGAATGCCGCCGCCGCGAGCCCTCTCAGCAGAATTACATTGGGCAATCCTCGACGTGCGCTGAGGGTCCCGGTGGGAAGCAGGGGCCGTGCGGCACCGATTGCGACGATCGCCGCGATGCCGGCGAGGAGTCCGCCGATGTTCTGAATCTCCGACAGTATGCTGAGTGAGAGGACCGCGAGTGCCGCGACCGCGGCCCACGCGATACGGCCGAACGCCCATGGAGCAGAGGTATCGGTTTCTCGCTGAGGCAATCGTCGAAGTGCGGGCCCCACCATAGCGGTGGCGATAACCACGAGTCCCACCACGCTCAAGAAAACCCAATGCCAGGTGAAGAGTTCCGTGATCGCGCCGGCGGCAACTGGGCCGACGAGCGACGGGATAACCCACGCGGCCGCGAACCCGGCAAAGATCGAAGGATGCAGTCGGGGAGGGTAGACGCGGGCGATCACAACATACAGTGCGACGATCACGGCGCCCGTACCGAACCCCTGGACGAGTCTGCCTGCTACAAGAGTCACCATGGATGTCGCGGTCCCCGCAATGACGAGCCCGGCGGTGAACAGTACGGATGATGTGTATAGCGGAAGCACGGGCCCGCGGCGATCAGACCAGTTGCCTGAAATCACCATTCCGATGACACCGGTAGCGAGCGGTCCGGCGAAGGCGAGCGCGTAGAGGTTAGCCCCGTTCAGTGCGATGCTCACGACCGGCATGATCGTGGTGACGGCGAGCGACTCGAAAGCGCCGAGGAACACGAGTGCGCACGACCCGATAGTGACCCACAGATACCCGCGGCTGAAGAGGCCCGGCTCCGCGACGGGTGCGGTGGACTTCTCGGTTCTGCGGGGCACTCTTCGAGACTACGCGCCGCCTGGACCGAGTGCAGTGCACCGAGCCACCTGCACGCAATGCCTGCTACACGTCAGCTGCCTGCTGGCCACGCAGTCGAAGGAACCGCAATTGGCCCTCCTCTCGAATCTCGACGACGTTGCCGCGCGACTTCACAAAGTCGGTGAACGAGCTGTACCCGAGCGTCTTTTCCTGAAATGTGGGGTCCATGCGCAGCATCTGCGTTTTGACACCCGAACTCGCGACCCAGTCGACATCGTCCTTTGACTGTCCAAGTTCGAGTGCACGGCGGAGCAGGTTCGTCGCGGCACGCTGATCTGCTGGTTTCGCTGTTCGTGCCGACGGTTGCGCGGCCGATTTAGTTTCCGCTTTCGGCGCGGCCACCGTTGTCCCCTTCCGGTGACCGGTTGACCCACCAGAGGGTGAGTTCGTGGCGTCCTCGGTCGTTCCGCGGTCGCGTTGATCGAGTTCCGGATCGTCTCCTTCCCCATCCAGACCCGGGAGCGCGTCGTAATCCTTGTATTCGTTGCAGGCAGCATTGAGCGCCCGGCTGGTTCCGCCAGCGACTCCAATCCCGACGACGTATCGTCCGAGCCGCCGGCATCGCTGCGCGAGCGCGATGAAATCGGAATCGCCCGAGACAATGACGACGGTGGTGATTTCCGGCGAACGGAAGAGGTCCTCTACGACGTCGACAGACATTCGGATGTCCGCACCGTTCTTCATCGATTGGACTGTCGGGAACATCTGGACGAGGTCGACGGCTCTTCCCACGAGCTGATCCTGGTAGCTGGCGTTCACTGGCACAGCCCAGTCAGCGTAGGCGCGGCTGATGGCGACTGTTCCAAAGGACGATGCGTAGTCGAGAATGGCACCAAGATCGACCCTTGCGGCGGCCAGCTTTTCGGAAAGTTCACGGTCGTCGCGCAGTGCTTCGCTGGTGATGTCTCGCAAGTTTCCGGCTTTGCGGTGCCCTCGGCCGTGGGTCTGGGTGTATCGGGAGATCACGATGTTGTCGAAGTCGATATAGACCGCGACCCTGCCTTCGGCTCGTTCCGCCATTCGATTAGCCCCTCGCTCGTTGCCTATCTGCCAGTCTTGCGGGTCGGTCTCTTCCCGGCAATGCCTCCGCTTGCGATAATCGACTAATGGAACTCAGGCGCGCCACGGCGGAGGAATGGGCGGCGAGCCGGGAGATCCGCTTGCGCGCCCTCACCGAAGCTCCACATACCTTCTGTTCGACGCTCGAACGGGAACTCGCTTTCGATGACCAGCAATGGCGTGACCGCCTGGCGCAGGCGGCTACGTTTCTGGCTTGGGATCACGACTCGCCTGTGGGGACGGCTACGGGTAAGGTCGACCCTCACGAGGAGGGCAGCAGGGAACTTGTCGCCATGTGGGTGGATCCGACATACCGCCGCTTCGGCATCGCAGTCGCGCTCATTAATTCAGTTGCGGAGTGGGCGCGAACCGACGGGGCTCGGGCGATTGCCCTGTGGGTCGCCGAAGATAATGAACCTGCCAGAAGCCTTTATGACAAGTGCGGATTCGGCCTTACCGGGGAGCGTGAAGACATGCGCCTGGGGATTGATCAGCTTCGGATGCGCAAAGTACTGGACGGCTAGCGCAGGACTGTACTTTCCCCGCTGCGGAGTGCGGAAAATTCGCAGGGCGTTGGAGTATTTCGGGTCTACACTGGCGTGCAATCAACGGGAGAGTTACTCATGCGTAACAAGATCGCTCTGGTTCTTCCCTCTCTGGCCGTGCTGTTTTTGGCGGGATGCGTGAATATCGCGCCTCCTACAACACCCTCCGCGTCACCGGCCGCGTCCACACCTTCGGCCTCACCGTCGGCGAGCCCATCTCTGGCGGCCGAGACATTCACGCCGGGTGCACCAGCCAACCAGTGCCGTACTGCAAACCTCACCGTCTCCGTCCGGGATGAAGGCGCTTCAGCCGGACATCTCCACTTCCTCGTGGTGTTCACGAATGGCGGTGGCACCTGCGTGCTCAGCGGGTACCCGGGTGTTCAGGTTGTCGCAGCCGGCGCGCCCATGGGTGTCGCGGGCCAAGAGGACTCGAGTGTGGCGGTGGCACCGGTAACCATCGCGGAACATGGCACTGCCGTTGCTCAGGTCACGTCGGTCAACATCGATCCCGGTGGCGGTCCCCTTGGTGGCGCCTGCGTGGTCGGTCATGGTGACGGTTACAACATCACGCCCCCGCACTCGTTGCAACCGATCCTGGTTTCCATGGCAAACGTGCCAGCGTGCTCGAATGGCACGGCGTGGATGACGGTAGGCCCGGTCGTCGCCGGTTGAAAGGCAACGTGACAGTTCAACCCGGAGAACGGGTTGAGAAGTTCTCGTCGGCGACAACCCTCCTAAAATCCCGTGCAGAGGTGGCTCCACTGGGATCCAGCGCCTGGTCCCCACTGAAGTAGGTCGACGACATTCGCGCCGGCGGAACCAGTGATCGCAAAAACGTATTTCGATCCGCTGGAAGGCTCAGCGACAGTGATCCGTGTCATGTTTCCTGCGCCCAGGTCGGTGTATGTGTCAACGACCGCGGACGGATACGCGGCGAGAACTTCTGACTTCGAGCTGCCCACTCCGACTCCTTCACTGTTGCGGGGAAAGGACGCACCGCTCGTGGCCAGCAGATAGTTGGTGTAGAAGAAGGTGGCTCCTGTCGCGGGGTTCCTGGAGTCGAGGAATGCGGTCGTGCTGGCGAGTTCCGTAGACCACACAGTGCCGTACCACGGGCATCCGTCGAACGGCCCCACCGGCATGTGAAGCTGAGCGCTCATCTGCGCCCATGACGAGCCGATTGTTGCCGCATGAAAGAACGTGAACCCATAGTCCGGTTCCGCGACCGGTGCGGGGGTCACGGTGACCGTCACCGTGGGTACCGGCTCGGGGCTCGCGCTGCTGGACGGGGCAGGCGTGCATCCGGCCAACATGAATAGGGCAAGTGCGGCACCGACGGTCAGAGTGAGCGACTTCTTCACGATGTCTCCTATGAGCGCGCCCGCACCTTCGCTGTCGTGGTGCGACGTCCGAACGTGAGGGCGAGATTGACGGGACGTAGTTGGGATAAAGATATCGGCATTTCGGGCCTGCGGGCCATAGGGTTTTGACTTAGTTCGACGAGGGTGCGGTGGTGAAGGGCTATGGAGAATCTGTGGCAGCGATGGCCCGCTCGATGGCCGCCAACGACTCGGCGACCTCATCGTCGCCTGTTGTCCAGTTGCTCACCGAGATTCGCAGGATGTCGCGTCCGGCCCAGTGCGAGCCGGACATCCAGGTGGTGCCCTCCTTGAGCAGGTGCGCGGTGACGTCACGCGTGCGCTGATCGGATCCGAAACTCACACACACCTGTGTGAAGACGACATCGTTGAGCACGTCGACCCCCTCCATCGCACGCAGCGCCACGGCGAACTTCTGGGCATTCGCCACCAGACGGTCGACGAGGTCAATCACACCCGAGCGGCCAAGTGATCGAAGTGCCGCCCAAACCGGAACACCACGTGCGCGACGAGAAAACTCGGGTACCTTCTCGAAGGGGTCGCCTGGACCCCTGTCGTCGTTCATGAGGTAGCTCGTGTGAACGCCGAACACGGAGCGCACCGCCTCGGGGCGGGACACGATTGCGACGCCGCAATCGTACGGCACGTTAAGAGTCTTGTGAGCATCCGTCGCCCAGGAATCGCACGTCTCTAGACCCTCAAGGTTGTGGCGTAGCGCTGGGCTCATGGCCGCCCATAGGCCGAAGGCACCGTCAACGTGCACCCACGCCCCGTGTTGGTGGGCGATAGCCGCACATTCACCGATCGGGTCGAACGCGCCGGAGTGCAGGTTGCCCGCCTGAAGACAGACGATTGAGGGGCCTCGGGTACGAGCCATGGCCGACTCCAGCGCTAGCGGAATGATGCGCCCCTGATCATCCGCATCGACGGCAATCGGAGTGCCGAGCCCCAGGTATTTCAGGGCGAGGTCAATGGAGGCATGGCGGTCGTCGCCGACAAACACATTGACCTTCGGCGCCCCCGTCAGACCATCGGTGGCGAGGTCCCATCCGACTGCGTCAAGCACGTGTTGGCGTGCGGCGGCAAGTCCCACAAAATTTGAGCCGGTTGCACCCGTTGTGAATCCGACATCCGATCCAGGCGGGAGCCCCAGCAGGTCAAGTAACCATGAACCCGCTGCCTCTTCCGCCGCCGCAGTCGCCGGTGTGGCCCCGCGCATGGCCGCATTTTGATCCCACGCGCTGACCAGCCAGTCGGCACCCATCGCGGCCGGAAGTGTTCCGCCGATGACCCATCCAAAGAATCGGCCCGACGCCATCGACATAAGCCCGGGCTCCGCAATCCTGGCTAATTCGTCAATCACGGCGGCGGCATCCAGGTAACCATCCTGGAGCGGTCCTGAGAACTCGGCGAGAAGATCGTCGGCGCTAACCCGCGGGCCGACCGGCCGGGAATCGATGGAGTCGAGCCATTCGAGACTGTGTGCGTGCGCGCGATCAAGGGCGGCTCGAAATATCTCGGAATTCGGCGGCATTGGCACATGATATTCCGATCTAGTTCCGTGCAATAGGTCTCAGGAGGCTGTGCCGCACCCCGGAATCAACCCGCGGGGTTGCGTGATGGATGAGCGCACTCTTTAGGCGGCCGAGAATCGATGTGCCGAACGCACTCTGGACCTCGCGGCTTCGGCCTCCCTGTCCTTCGGCGGGTTGGTAGCGACAAGGTCGTCCAGCAGATGCTGGGTAGTACAAGCGATCTCAAGGACTGCGCGTTCGAACGCCTCGGCGTTGGCCTTCGAGGGCTTGGTCGTTCCGCTTATCTTGCGCACGTACTGCAGCGCGGCGGCCTGAATCTCGCTGTCATCGGCGGCAGGCTCGAAATTGTGAAGGGTATGGATGCTACGGCACATGGTGAGAGGGTATCTCCTGCGGACGACACGGCGTGAGGAGCAGAATCAAAACATGAGCACTGTACTTGTTACTGGCGCCACCGGCACTCTGGGAACTCCGACCGCTCTGAAACTTCGGCAGGCGGGACACGATGTACGCGCGCTGAGTCGAAAGACGGGACTCGGCCTCACGACCGGGGATCTCCTGACAAGGAGGGGCATCCCTGAAGCAATGTCCGGAGTCGATATTGTCGTGCACTTGGCGACCGGATCGCACGATGTAGCCCAGGCGGTAGCGGCGATCGACTCCGCACGCGAGGCTACCGTCGCACACTTTATTCTTATCTCCATTGTCGGGATTGAGAACATCCCGCTCGGCTATTACCAGGGGAAGGTAGAGATCGAGGGATACCTGGTGGAGTCGGGGCTGCCGCACACGATCCAGCGTGCGACGCAGTTCCATCAATTCGTTGATGGGATATTTCGTGCACAGAAGTTTTCGCCAATAATTCTCGCGCCACGATTCTCCTTTCAGCCGATTTCGACTGACGACGTTGCATCTCGGCTCGTGGAACTGGTTGGAGCCAAACACTCGGGCCGAGTGGGCGATATTGGGGGGCCCGAGCAGCGTGCAGCGCGAGACCTTGCGGAAACGTGGAAATCTGCGTCGGGATCCCGTCGACCGATCGCCAGTATCCACCGACCCGGAAAGACTGCTGCGGGCTTCTCTGCGGGCCACAACCTCGTATCGGGCGCGCCTTACGGCGTGAAAACCTTTAACCAGTTCCTCGATGAGAACTACGCGATCAGGCCGCCGGCCATACCCCAATGATGATTGCCATGACGACGAGTGTGACAAGTTCGTGGGCGATGTTGAGCATTGTCAAACCGCTTGGCCGCTTATCGAATGCGTCATGTGTGATGAAGCGGGCGGCGGTGAACCCGGCCCACAACACGACGGTCGTCACGATGGTCGACCAAAGGAATCCGCCGCCATAGAACTTCCAGGCGATA
>JBDTCD010000125.1:0-7345 GCA_039923755.1 Terrimesophilobacter sp.
TCGCGGCGATCGATCCCCAGACCGGCCGGATCATCGTCGGGCCGGAGATCCAGTCCCGCGGTTTCGCTGAGGACGAGTCGGTCTTCGACGATGTGAAGCCCCTGATCATTCGGGCGCTAACCGATGCTGCGGCGAACGGAACGCGCGACACTCACGCCTTCAGCCAGGTCATCCGGCGGACCGTAGGTCGCTGGGTCAACACGCAGCACCGGCGCCGCCCGATGATCGTTCCGGTTGTCATCGAGGCGTGAGGGCGCCCATTTGGGCCTGAACCCGGCGACCGAGGATTGAGACACTCCCCGGAGTCTCCCGCTCATTGACGGATCACGGAAGTACCGTAGACCGCATGGCTACGCGTACGTCGTCGACTCCCGCTGCGCGGTCGACCGCGCGCGCCCGCACCACGACACCGCGGACTCGCGCTACTCCTGCGCGCACGAGGGCCTCGCGACGAACTCCCGTGCCAGTTCACGAGTCGGGATCCTTGACGAAGGTCTGGCTGGCGGTTGCCCACGCAGTGGGCGGGGGAGCGCGGCTGTTTGGCAAGGAAACTCTTGCGAAGGACCAGCTCCGTGATGGCATCCCGATGCTGTTTTTCGTTCTCGCGATCTGCGGAGCATTCGTCGAGTGGTTTTTTCCCCACCATCCGGTGGCGATCGCACTTGATGCGTACACCTTTGGCGGCGCGTTTGGGAGGCTTGCGTTCGCGCTTCCCGTGATCCTCCTCGTGCTCGCCGTCTGGTTCTTCCGCCACCCGTCGTCAGTTCACGACAACGGGCGGATCGGCGTGGGGATGGGGATGCTTATCGCGAGCATCAGTGGCCTCTCGCACATCTACGGCGGAATGCCATCGTGGGGCGACCCGATAGAGAACTTTGCTCGTGCGGGCGGGATCGTCGGGTTCATGCTCGGCATGCCGCTTGCGACCTATCTCAGCGTGTGGATCGCCGTTCCGATCATCTCGCTGTTGTTGCTTCTCTCGCTGTTCATCATCACCAAGACTCCACCCAACCGCATCGGTTATCGATTCCGGGAGTTGTACTCGTACCTGTTTGGTGCGGAACTTCCGGCACCTGAGGAACTCGCGGCACGGAAGGCGGCAAAGACGGACACCATCTCTCTCGGATCGCTGGATGACCTGAACCTCGACGAGGACGCCGACCAGGTGCCGTGGTGGCGGCGAAACAAGACCCAGAGAGAGGACGAGCCGGCCTTCGACAGCCCTGTGCTGATTAATTCGCGTACCGAGGTTATTGATCGCACGCCAAAGGATGAATTCGGCATCGAGCTCATTGAGGACCTCCTCAAAGCCGAGAACGCGGTCAGACGTTTCACCGGTGAAGTGGATGGTTCCCCGTCCACCGGAATCCGTGACGACGCGCTCCGAGATGGCCCAGCGGTGGCTGATCCGCTCCCGGGTTTCCCCTCTACAGCGTCGGCGAAAGGCAGAGCCGGGGAGTTTGACGACACATCAGGCCACCAGCCGACTGTCCCATACCGGCTCCCGGCAGCGACGGTTCTCGAGCCGGGGACACCCGCGAAAACGCGGTCGGGGGCCAACGATGACATCGTGCGCTCGATCTCCGAAGTGCTCACCCAGTTCCAGGTGGATGCCGTGGTCACAGGTTTCAGTCGTGGTCCAACGGTCACCCGCTACGAGATCGAACTTGGCCCAGGCGTCAAAGTGGAGCGCGTGACGGCGCTCAGCAAGAATCTCTCCTATGCGGTGGCCAGCAATGAGGTTCGCATCCTCTCTCCCATCCCAGGGAAGAGCGCCATCGGCGTGGAGATCCCGAATACGGATCGCGAGATCGTCTCCCTCGGGGACGTCCTGCGCTCGAAGGCGAGCACCTCGAGCGCCCATCCCATGACGATCGGCGTCGGCAAGGACGTCGAAGGCGGGTTCGTGGTCGCAAACCTCGCGAAGATGCCCCACCTCCTCGTTGCTGGTGCAACGGGTTCCGGCAAGTCCAGTTTCATCAATTCGATGATCACCTCCCTGCTCATGCGGGCAAAGCCCTCCGAGGTGCGGATGGTGCTGATCGACCCGAAACGCGTCGAGCTTGCGCACTATGCAGGGGTCCCGCACCTCATTACGCCCATCATCACGAACCCCAAGAAAGCGGCCGAAGCGCTCTCCTGGGTCGTGAAAGAAATGGACATGCGCTACGACGATCTGGCCAGCTTCGGATACCGCCACATCGACGATTTCAATGCAGCGGTTGTCGCGGGCGAGATCACGCTACCGGAAGGCAGCGAACGCAAACTTAAGCCCTACCCCTACCTTCTGGTCGTCGTGGATGAACTGGCCGATCTCATGATGGTGGCTCCGCGTGATGTTGAAGACTCCGTCGTGCGCATCACGCAACTCGCCCGTGCGAGTGGGATTCACCTCGTTCTGGCCACCCAGCGGCCGAGCGTGGACGTGGTCACCGGCCTCATCAAGGCGAACGTGCCGAGCCGGCTCGCCTTCGCTGTCAGCAGCATGACGGACTCCAGGGTCATCCTTGACCAACCTGGCGCGGACAAGCTGATCGGGCAGGGCGATGCCCTGTTCCTCCCGATGGGCGCATCCAAGGCCATTCGGGTTCAGGGCGCATGGGTGAGTGAAAGTGAGGTCGCAGCGGTCGTCAAGCACGTCACGGCGCAGGCCCGCCCGGATTACCGGAAGGATGTCGCCGCGGCGACCGAACACCGTGCGATCGACGGCGACATCGGCGACGATCTCGACGTTCTTCTTGCCGCTGCAGAACTCGTTGTCAGTACCCAATTCGGGTCCACATCGATGCTGCAGAGAAAGCTGCGTGTGGGCTTTGCGAAGGCTGGTCGCCTCATGGACCTGCTCGAATCCCGCGAGATCGTCGGCCCGTCTGAGGGCTCGAAGGCGCGTGATGTCCTGGTCTCTGCCGAGCAACTGCCAGCCGTGCTGGCCATGCTGCGCGGCCAGGACTCCGCTCCCTCCGCTCGTGCTGCCGATCACGCTGCCGACCGATACGGGAGCGATCCCGTTGCCCAGTCGACGACCGGTTACGATGAAGTGGAAGGCTCGTCGGATGAGGATGCCTGGACGCTGACCGACAGGGAGTAACGTGGCTCTCCCCGCGACACCGCCGACCCCGGAGGGCAGCGGCCGTTCCAATCCGATGCGTGGGCGGGTCGCCCGCAGCGGCGATACCCCGGCAAGCACGGGAAACGTCGCCAACATCATCACGGTCGTGCGCATTTTTCTTGCACCTCTGTTCATCTGGATGCTCTTTGCCGACAACCACGAGTTTGGTCTCCTGCGCTACCTCGCCGCAGCGCTGTTTATTCTCGCCATCGTGACCGACAGCGTCGACGGATTGTTGGCACGTCGCCAGAACCTCGTCACCGACTTCGGCAAGATCCTGGACCCGATCGCCGACAAGGTTCTTATCGGCGGGGCGCTCCTGACCCTGTCGGTGCTCGGCGAGCTGTGGTGGTGGGTCACGATCGTGATTCTCGTGCGCGAGTTCGGGATCACGGCGTTCCGCCTTGCCGTCGTGCGCGATCGTGTGATCCCGGCATCCAACGGCGGCAAGCTCAAGACCATCATCCAGGCCATTGCGATCTCGTTCTACCTTGTGCCCGTTTGGTTGCTCCTCGGCAATTGGATGCACTGGTTCAATGCCGTGCTCATGGCGATTGCGCTCGCGTTGACGATGGTGACCGGCATTGACTATGTCGTGAAAGCCATTCGTCACGGCAGGCTGGCAGAGGACGGCCGCTGACGTGGCTGATTCGCGAGAGCTCATTGCGGCCCTCGCCGCCATGGGCATGACGGTCGCCGTCGCTGAGTCTCTCACAGGAGGCCTCCTTGTCGCCGAACTCATCAGGCCCGCTGGAGCGTCCACGGTCGTGAATGGCGGGGTCGTGGCATACAGCACGGAGCTGAAGCGCACCCTGCTCGGGGTCGATGCCGCGCTTCTCGCCGACGTGGGACCCGTGCATCCGGATGTGGCAATCCAGCTCGCGAGGAATGTGCGCGACCGGCTTGCCGTCGGGGGCCACCCAGCCGACATCGGGGTCGCCACGACCGGAGTTGCAGGCCCCGATCCGGTCGACGGGTTGCGGCCGGGAACCGTGTATCTCGGCCTGTCTTTCGGAGACGTCACGCGCGCTCGGCACCTTGTCCTGACCGGGCACCGCGATGAGATCAGGGCGAAGACCGTAGCGGGTGCGCTGGAGTGGATGTGGGAGACACTCGAACGGGGACTGGCCAATTTCGGGGAATAGGTGCAGCATCGATCTCGTTACAACTGGTGATTCACAATGGCCATACAGAAAGCACTGGTTAGAGTTTGATCACAGTAGGTTGTAAAGTAACGGGTTCGGGCGCCAGAACGCACGAGCACGATGCAACAGGTGGAATCAGTAAGAAGAGGAGGGTCCAATGGTTCTAGTACGTCAGGAAATCGGAGACGTTCTCCGGGACTTTCGTCTGCAGAAGGGTCGCACCCTTCGCCAGGTCGCCAGCAAGGCTTCCGTAGCGCTTGGTTACCTCTCCGAGGTGGAGCGCGGCCAGAAAGAGGCGAGTTCAGAGATCCTCGCTTCCGTCGCCGATGCGCTGGATACTCCGATCTCGGTCATCATGCGCGAGGTCGGCGATCGTCTCGCCGTCATCGAAGGCATCAACATCATCCCCGACACGGTCCCGGACGACCTTGTCGCGGACTTCGACGCGGATCTGGTGGTCCGCTGACGCCATCACGCGAACGCCCCGGTTGCTTCGGCCCGGGGCGTTCAGTGCGTCTGCACCCAGAGACCGTCATGGGGGAGTTAACGTGCGACTGAGTGAGTTCCGTCGCGCCGTTACCGCGGAATTTGGAGAATCGTACGGTGACGCGCTGGCGCGGGACTTGGTACTCGACGAACTCGGGAATCTCACCTCGGAGCAGGCGCTCACGGCGGGTGTGCCTGCCCGTACCGTCTGGCTGGCACTGTGCAGGGCGAACGACATACCGGAGTCGCGCAGGCACGGCGTGGGGATGCGCGAACCACGGTGACACGCCGCAGGTAAAGTATCGAACATTCGTTCGCAGGTGTGTAGGCTCCTACACAGCAGCAATCGAAAACGAGTTACCAACAGTCAGCCCGGCGATACCGAGAAATGTCACCGGTCGAGCGTACTGTCTGACTCATTGGCGAACGCAGCCACACGCCTTGTCGCGGAACCCACTTGCCCTGCACCATCGGCGGTGGGAGGAACGGCAGCCTACAGGCACACCGCATAACGAGCAGAAGGAGCCACTCATGGCATCACCAGCAGATCGCGAAAAAGCACTCGACACCGCCCTCGCCCAAATCGACCGCCAGTTCGGCAAAGGCTCCATCATGCGCCTCGGCAGTGACGAGCGCGCTCCCGTCGCGGTGATTCCGACCGGATCGATCGCCCTGGACGTCGCTCTCGGAATCGGAGGTCTTCCTCGTGGGCGAATCGTCGAGATCTACGGTCCTGAATCTTCGGGTAAGACCACTCTCACGCTTCACGCGATCGCCAATGCGCAGCGAGGAGGTGGCATTGCCGCCTTCATCGACGCTGAGCACGCACTCGACCCGGAGTACGCCAAAGCTCTCGGCGTGGACATCGACTCCCTGCTGGTTTCGCAACCGGATACCGGCGAGCAGGCTCTGGAGATCGCCGACATGCTCGTGCGCAGCGGGTCAATCGACTTGATCGTCATCGACTCCGTCGCTGCACTCGTGCCGCGCGCGGAAATCGAGGGGGAGATGGGTGACTCGCACGTCGGGCTCCAGGCCAGGCTCATGTCCCAGGCGCTCCGCAAACTCACCGGTGGCCTGAGCCAGACCGGAACCACCATGATCTTCATCAACCAGTTACGCGAGAAAATCGGTGTGTTCTTCGGCAGCCCGGAAACCACATCGGGGGGTAAGGCGCTCAAGTTCTACGCGTCGGTGCGACTGGACATCCGCCGGATCGAAACTCTCAAGGAGGGAACGGACGCCGTCGGTAACCGCACCCGCGTGAAGGTCGTCAAAAACAAGATGGCCCCGCCGTTCAAGCAGGCGGAGTTCGACATCCTGTACGGAACCGGAATCTCCCGCGAGGGGAGCCTCATCGACTTCGGTGTTGAGCACGAAATCGTCAAGAAGTCGGGTGCGTGGTACACCTACGACGGTGACCAGCTCGGTCAGGGCAAGGAGAACTCGCGCAAGTACCTCATTGATAACCCGGCAGTTGCCAACGAGATCGAAGGCAAGATCATGACCAAGCTCGGGATCAGTGCTGAGGCGAAAGCGGCCAGTGCCGCCGCTGCCGCACTGGCCGCGGAGACCGCTCGCAATGAGGCCGCCGCTGACCGCGGCCTGGAAACTGGCATCAACGGTACGGGCAGCGCAGGAAACGTCGATTCCCTCGAAGACAAGCTCGCGAGCCGCAAGGCCGTCTGAGCGGCGTGTGCCAAGGGGGATTGATCATGGGCTCCGATGGTGTTCTGGCCAGGGTTACCTACCTACCGGGAGTAACCCCGCCAGTTGCGGCATCGGAGCCCAATGTCTCCTCGAGCTCGCCGATGACGCCGATGACACCGATGACACCGGCGGCACCGGATCTGGAGCACGAAGAACGCCGCGCCGAGAACGTGAGTATGCATGCGCTGACGCGCCGAGGGCAGTCGCGGTGGGAGTTGCGCCAGATCCTGTTGGCACGCGAACTGGAGCCGAGCATCGTGGAGGCCGAACTCTACCGGCTGGAGCGCGTGGGGCTCATCGACGATGGAGCGCTCGCGGAGACGATCGTCCGTACCCAGCACGAGCGCAAAGGACTCGGCCGCACCGCCTTGGTTGCTGAGCTGCGTCGACGTCGAATCGACCAGGACGCGATCGATCGTGCGCTCGAACAGGTGGGTGCCGATGACGAAGTGCTGCGCGCTGGGCAGTTGGCAGAACGTCGGGCGGCGCAATTGAGAGGCCTGGATCACGACACAGCCGTTCGACGGCTCAGCGGCTATCTGCAACGCAAGGGGTATTCCTCCGACACGGTACGAAGCGCGGTCCTGGCCGCGTTGCCGCTGAATTCATCTGGAGTCCGGTTCCGCTGAAGCGCGTGGGCTCTCGATGGTGGAGACGATGACCATGATGATGATGATGATGGCGCTGTCCTCGCCGGTAGGCGATAACACCGCATAGGCTCAACTGCGTGAGATCGAGTCGACTGGGTATCGTCCACGGGTTATTGGTCGCAACGGCCATCGCCATTACAGGGTGCACCGTTCCGGAGCCAGCTCTCATCAGCACCCCTGGTGCGAGCCCCAGCCCGAGCGTGCTCGATACGTCCACGTACATCGGCGGCCAGATTGATCCGAGA
>JBDTCD010000126.1:0-3872 GCA_039923755.1 Terrimesophilobacter sp.
ACCGCGCGGAAGAATTAGGTCAGTCACCTTACTGTGGTCGAGCGAACGCGCTCGCCTCACAGTGCTGCCAACTGATCCAGAAGCGCATCGCCGGGGCGAACCCGGTCGAAGGTGGGTGTGATCTCCGCGCGGCCAAGCAGTTCATCCATCTTGCGGCGGCGTCGGTTGTTGACGAGCGTCACCACTGTTCCTGCCTTGCCTGCGCGGCCGGTGCGACCGGCGCGGTGCAGGTAGCTCTTGTACTCGTCTGGCGGGTCGGCCTGAATGACAAGCGAAATATCATCGACGTGGATTCCGCGGGCCGCGACATCCGTCGCCACGAGAACTGTGACGCGACCACTGGTGAGCCTCTCGAGATTGCGAGTGCGGCGAGCCTGGTTCAGGTCGCCGTGGAGGCTCACCGCCGGGATACCGGCGTCAGCGAGTTCGTCGGCGAGTTCCTCCGCGAAGGCACGGGTACGGGCGAAAATCAACGTCTTTCCTGCCCCGGAGGCGAGCTGCTCGATGATCGCGCGCTTGTCGCTCTGCTCGATGAGGAGCACTCGGTGGTCGATCGTGGAGCTTGCCTGGTCTTCACCGGCGACTTCGTGCACGCTCGGGTTGACGAGGAACTCGTCGACGAGCGAGGCCACTCCCTTGTCGAGAGTTGCCGAGAACAGCAGCTTTTGACCACCGGGGGTCGTCTCCTTGAGGATGCGCTGCACCGGCTCAAGGAAACCGAGATCGCACATGTGGTCGGCCTCATCGATCACCGTCACGGTGACATCACTGAGATCGAGCCTGCCCTGCTCAATGAGATCCTCGATACGACCCGGCGTACCGATGACGATGTCCACGCCACGTTGAAGCGCCGTCACCTGGCGGTGCTGCGGAACACCGCCGTAAATCTGGGTGGTGAAGAGCCCGACGCTGCGGGCGATCGGCTGGATGGTGCGGTCGATCTGCAGGGCGAGTTCGCGGGTTGGTGCGAGGATGAGCGCGCGGGGAGTGCGGCCGGGCTTGCGGCCCTTACCCCCGCCGTTCTCCATAAGCCGTTCCACGAGCGGGGCGCCGAACGCGATGGTCTTCCCTGAGCCGGTCTTGCCACGGCCGAGAACATCCATGCCCTTCAGCACATCGGGAATTGTTGCCGCCTGGATCGGGAACGGTGCCAGAGCGCCGAGGTCTGCGAGTTCACGCACGATGTTCGCACCAAGGCCAAGATCGGCGAAAGTAACACCCTCGACATCGGATGCCTGGATCGCGTCGGCCTCGAGGCGTTCAAGAACGACATCCTCGTGCGCAGTGAAGCGGTCTTCGCGGTCCTTCGACGGATAGAAGTCAGAATCGCGACGTGGGCGATCGTCGTGCGATGGCCGCGAATCGTAGGACGGGCGGCGATCGTTACGGGCCGGACGGCCAGCATGGTCGGTGCGCTCCGGGCGCGGCTGCCAGTCAGGGCGACGGTCATCCCGTGCGGGACGCTCGGTGCGGTCGGAACGCGCAGGGCGATCCGAGTAGGAACCGCGGTCAGAACGCGCGGGACCATCGGCACGCGCAGGGCGATCCGAGTAGGAACCACGGTCAGAACGCGCCGGGCGATCCGAGTAGGAACCACGGTCAGAACGCGCCGGGCGGTCAGTGCGCTCCGGGCGATCAGAATACGAACCACGGTCAGAACGCGCCGGGCGGTCAGTGCGCGCGGGACGATCCGAGTACGAACCACGGTCAGAGCGTGCAGGACCATCGGTGCGTGCCGGACGGTCCGTCGCGTTTCGGCGATCTCCGTACGTTGGACGCTCCGCGCGTGCGGGGCGGTCCGAGTAGGAACCACGGTCGGAACGCGCCGGGCGATCGCTCTCGTTGCGGCGATCTCCATACGTCGGGCGCTCGCCCTGATACTTGCGGTCGGGACGCGTGGCATCCGTCCTCGGCTGCCAGTCTGGGCGCCGATCTGCCGACGGTGTCTCAGTGCGGCGAGCACGGTCATCCGCGCTCCAGCGCTTCTTGGCCGGTGCCACGGGCGCGTCTGCCGGTCGGAAGCCTCGATGTTTGGGGCTCTTGCTTCCGGGCTTGCGCGTCGGAGTCGATGCGCGCACGGGGCGCGAAGGCGTCTTCTTGAAATTGGGCATGATTCTTTCCGGGTTATGTCAATTGCATGGCAGAGCAGAACACAGAGTTATTGATCAATGCAGTGTTCTGAATTACTGCGGGAACCCGGGCAATCTTTGGCCAGGACCGTTCACTTGCGTGTTATCCCCACACATACGGATGTCTATGGAAACACCCAAGGGAACCGGCCCAGCAGACTTACAAACCCATTCGCGCGAACGCACGATGTCTAGAGCCGACTAAACAACATTACACTGCCACGGACAAAAGAGCGAGTGGCAGGGTGACAATAGTGGTTGGGCGTGGCAAGTGCATCGCGTCCGGCACCGTAAGGCTTCGGACGAGAAGGAGGCAAGGGTGATCGGAGGGAGCTCGAAAACAAAGCTGGGAGTCGCCGCGTCCATTGCATCGTCGTCGGTGTTCGCGGTCGTCTTCATACTCTCGGCCTACGTGGATGCCACAGTCAACGAATTGTATGGCTGGCGCACATTCTTCACGGTCGCCATGCTTGTCGCCTTCCTCACGGTGGCGAAACGGTGGACCGGTCTGAAGGTGCTCTGGCGACGCATCCTCGATCACCCGGCCATCGGCCTCGCTCTCCTTGTCACAGCGGGGATTCTCGGAGCTCAACAATGGCTGTTCACGTGGGCACCCGGCCATGGCCGGGGCCTTCAGGTCGCGCTCGGTTACTTCATCATGCCGATCATGCTCGCCATCATCGGTCGCGTGGTCTTCAAGGAGCGTCTGGGCGCGTGGCGAATTTCGGCTGTCGCTGTCGCCGCCGCGGCCGTGATCTACCAGTCCATTCAGGTGGGAGGACTCTCCTGGGAAACCCTTGTCGTCGCCCTCGGCTACCCGTTGTACTTCACGGTGCGCCGCTTCGCCGGGATCGGTGGGAGCGCCGGTTTGAGCGCCGAAATGATGCTCGCTCTGCCGGTGGCCATTCTCCTGCTGGTACTCGACGACCCCACGCTGCGCACTCTGATGAATCCGGTTGTCGCCGTCAACATGGTCGGGTTCGGCATTCTCGCCTCCGTGGGAATTCTCCTGTACATCGGTTCGAGCCAATACCTTCCAATGAGTGTGTTCGGCCTGCTCAGCTACCTTGAACCGATCCTTCTTGCTCTGGCTGCCGCACTGATCCTCAACGAGCCATTGTCCGCGAAGGAGCTGCCCACGTATATCACCATCGGCGTCGCACTGATACTGCTGGCCGTGGAGAGTCTGGTGCGCAAGCGCCCACCGCGAAACCAGCCGCTCGTCATGTGAAGTCACGGGCACATGACGAGCAGCTAGTCGCGCCAGTGAAACGTGCCGCTCTGCGCCGGCAAGACCCTGAAAAGAAACACGGCCCTGACGGCTGTCCTTCGGCGGATTGAGCTTAGGCGGCCGGAGCTGCGTGGCCGACTGCACTGACCGAACGGCCCGGTGCGGGCTGGGAGAAAGCCACAACGGCGATGACGGCGACACCGACCACAATGTGAGGCAACCAGGCATTTGGGGCCTGGTTGACGAACCCGAACAGGAAGGGAGACGCGATGAGAAAGAGCGACGCCACAAGATCGAAAACGAGGTGCACCGGCATCGGGATGAGCTTCATCAGTCCCAGTTCGTAGCGTGTGAGAAGGCTGTACAGGAAGAGCCCGATACCGAGCACGATGGGGATGATGACGGCGGCTCCGCCGACGCCCGAAAAGCCGAAGATCCAGGGTGCGAGTATCAACGCGATCGCGACGACATAGTCCAGCACACCGTGGACCTTGGTGGGGATGAAACGCATA
>JBDTCD010000127.1:0-4628 GCA_039923755.1 Terrimesophilobacter sp.
ATGGGCCGAGCACACTGCGTTCGACGTGCGCCCCGGAGAGCAGACTCCCGAGTGAGACGATCGAGTCTACGAGCGTGCCGAGATTACCGTGCGCGTCCCGAACAAACTTGGCGGGCGGCGAGTTCAACTGTTCGCTGTAGATCGGCCATTCGCGGTTGTAAAGATTGAAGACGGGAAGCGCCGAAATCAGGTCCATGTGCGCGTCGTAGAACGACTCGATGGTTCCGACATCCCTCCAGTAGTAGCGATCTCGATCTGTGGCACCAGGCACCTCATTGCGGTTGAGGTCATAAACCGCTGCATCATGGCGTGACACGAAATCGGGAATGATGTCGCCACCCATGTCGTGGTTGGAGTCGGCCCGTTCGCCGTCGCGGAGCACAGCGTCCACGAGTCGGTCAGCATCGAAAACGTAGTTGCCCATGGATGCGAGAACTTGGCCCGGAGAGTCGGCGAGCCCCGTTGGGTCGGCGGGCTTCTCACGGAAAGCGGCAATGCGTGTCGGGTCCGCGCCTGAGACTTCGATCACGCCAAACTGGTCCGCGAGTTCGATGGGTTGTCGAATCGCCGCGACAGTGGTTCCCGCCCCTGACACGAGGTGTGCGTCGATCATCTGGCGGAAGTCCATGCGGTAGACGTGGTCAGCGCCGACCACGACCACGATGTCCGGCTTTTCGTCGCGCAGAAGATTCAGGCTCTGGAGGATTGCGTCAGCCGACCCCGCGAACCAGCGCTTTCCCAATCGCTGCTGCGCAGGCACCGAGGCGACATACGAATTCGTCAGGCTCGATAGCCGCCAGGTCTGCGACACGTGCCGGTCTAGGCTGTGGGACTTGTACTGGGTGAGTACCACGATTTGAAGCAGGCCGGAATTGATCAGGTTCGAGAGCGCAAAGTCCACGAGCCGGTAATTTCCCCCGAACGGAACTGCAGGTTTGGCTCGGTCTGCGGTCAGCGGCATGAGCCGTTTACCCTCGCCGCCAGCGAGGACGATTCCGAAGACTTTCTTGGGCGACATGATCCCACAGTAGATGGACACTGCGGACTGTACTAGCGTCACAGGAATGAGAGTTGATCTACTCACCCGAGAGTATCCGCCCGAAGTCTATGGTGGCGCTGGAGTTCACGTCGGTGAACTTGTGAGCGCCCTCCGCCGTGAGCTTGACGTCGTCGTACGTTGCTTTGGAGTTGCGAGGCCGGAGGAGAACGTTTTTCCTTACCTTGTGCCGGCAGAACTCGTCAATGCGAACCCGTCGCTTGCCGCTCTCGGGGTGGACCTTCAGATGGCGCAGGACGTGGCTGGGGCAGCCCTCGTGCACTCCCACACGTGGTACGCGAACGGAGCCGGTCGACTCGCGCAGTTGTTGCACGGGATTCCGCACGTCGTCACGGCGCACAGCCTTGAACCACTTCGCCCGTGGAAGGCGGAACAGCTCGGCGGCGGTTATCGTGTCTCCAGTGCGATTGAGGAGACCGCATTCCGCACGGCGGACACCATCATCGCCGTCAGTACGGGAATGCGGAGAGACATCCTGCGCTGCTATCCGGGTATTGACGAGTCGAAGGTCACGGTTGTGCACAACGGTGTCGACCTCGACAAGTGGCGCCCTCGGCCGGACAACGAGCACGCGAGAAGCCTCGGCATCGATCCCGATCGGCAGTCTGTCGTCTTTGTGGGCAGGATCACCCGACAGAAAGGGCTCGCGTACCTCCTCCAGGCGGCGAAGGATCTGCCAGCGGATGTCCAGCTCGTCCTGTGTGCAGGGGCCCCGGATACCCCGGAGATTTTGGCTGAAGTTCGAGGCCTCGTGGAGGAGCTCCAGCGCGAGCGTTCCGGAGTCATCTGGCTCGATCGACTTCTCAGTCACGACGAACTCGTCACCGTCTTGTCTTCGGCGTCACTGTTTGTGTGCCCGTCCATCTACGAGCCACTGGGGATCGTGAACCTCGAAGCAATGGCATGCGGGGTTCCCGTCGTTGGCACGGCGACGGGCGGTATCCCCGAGGTGGTCGATGATGGCATCACGGGCCGCCTCGTGCCGATCGCCCAGCTTGACGATGGATCCGGAACCCCGAAGAAGCCGAAGGCGTTTATTGCGGAACTTGCGGCGGCGATGATCGACGTTCTCAGCGATCCTGTGCGAGCGCGGATGATGGGACAGGCTGGCAGGGCCCGAGCCGAGCGTGATTTCGGGTGGGATCGGATCGCGCAGACCACCCGAGCGGTCTACGAGTCACTCGTGTCCTGAACGCGCTCACCGCACAGCGCGCCGTGGCTTAGGCTTGAAGATATGGCCAGCGTTCTCCAGTTCGACGACGTCTCCGTAGTCCGCGGCGGCAACCGAATCTTGGATTCCGTCACGTGGACGGTAGACAGTTCCGAACGCTGGGTAGTTCTGGGACCGAACGGCGCGGGAAAGACCACGTTGCTTCAGGTCGCAGCAGCACTGATTCACCCCTCCAGCGGCATGGCCACGGTGTTGGACGAGACCCTGGGTGATGTGGACGTCTTCGACCTGCGCACACGGGTGGGCTTTGCATCGTCTGCACTCGCGCGCAAACTGCCTGCAACCGAGACCGTGCTGAATGTTGTGCTCACCGCGTCCTATTCTGTGACAGGGCGCTGGAACGAGAGCTACGACGACGTCGATGTTCGCAGGGCGCAGCGCGTCCTTGCGGAGTGGAAGCTCGGGCATCTGGCCGATCGTCGTTTCGGGCACCTGAGCGACGGGGAGCAAAAGCGGGTCCAGATTGCGCGTGCCGTGATGACGGATCCCGAGCTCATGCTCCTGGACGAGCCGGCGGCGAGTCTCGATCTGGGTTCACGTGAAGAGCTACTTCAGCTGCTCAGCGGCTACGCTGTGGCTGACGGTGCGCCCGGAATCGTCATGGTGACGCACCATGTGGAAGAGATTCCGAGTGGATTTGGCCACGTGTTGCTCATCAGGAACGGCGCAGTGATGGCCGCAGGGGCAATCGATGACGTGCTGAACGCTGACAACCTAGGAGAGACTTTTGGCATTCCGTTGCAACTTGAGCACCGTGACGGCCGCTACGCCGCACGTTCTCTGGTAAAGTAGCCAGTCGGCCCTCGAGTTCATTCGCGGTCGATATTCTTTCCAGATCAGGAAGTCTGCGCGTCAGAAAACCACCGCACTTCAGAAAACCACCGCACTTCAGAAAGCCCAGGAAATCCCATGAAGACTGACATCCACCCCGACTACGCGCCCGTCGTCTTCCGCGACCTCGCATCGGGAGCGACCTTCCTGACGCGTTCCACGGTCACCAGCGATAAGACGATCGAGTGGGAAGACGGTTCCGTCTACCCGGTGATTGACGTAGAAATCTCCTCCGCATCGCACCCGTTCTACACGGGCAAGCAGCGCATCCTTGACAGCGCCGGCCGCGTGGAGAAGTTCAACACCCGCTACAAGGGCTTCGGTAGCTGAGCGCAGTTTTGGTCTAGCGCAGTTTTGGTTTAGCGCAGTTTTGGTTTAGCGCTGCGGCCATCCTGACGTCTCGACGAAGTCAGGATTGTGGGTCCGTCGCATATATTCGGCAAAACTCGCTGACTGCTGCGCGCTCCAACCCACCTGCAGGCCATGAAGTTCGAGGGCGGAAACGCTCAGCCGATCCAAATTGCGGCGAGCGATGGCCTGCGCCACGCGTCCGGCGGCGATCGCGTCGGCGCCAGCATCATGAGCATCCATGAGCTCGACCCCGTATTCGGCTGCGGCGGCCTCAAGGGTCCGCTTACCGCGGCGAAATTGATCCATCGCTTTATCGATCACAAGGGGATCGATGATCGGTGATGGATTGCGCAGCGGTTCCACCCCATGGCGCACGGCCTCGTGGCGCAGCAGGGAGATGTCGTACGGCGCGTTATAGACAACGAGGGGAAGCCCGCGCGACAAAATCGACGTTATGGCAGAGACGATTTCCGCAACGACATCTACAGCAGCGCGCCCCTCGCGCTGGGCTCGTTCCGTGGTGATCCCGTGAACGGCGCTGGCTTGCGGCGGAATCTCCACGCCGGGATCGGCGAGCCAGTCCGTGCGCTCCACAATTTCGCCTCCAGCATCAAGGACGCTCACATTGGCGGACACTATTCGACTGGTGGCGACATCAATCCCCGTCGTCTCGAGATCGAAGACACCGAGGGCGTCGTACCAGCGGTGAACTTCAGAGTTATCCGTCACGACACCAGACTATTGCCCACCGGTGTCATGGGCCGGCGTGCTCGAGCAATGCCTAAACTGGACAGGATGACTGTCGACTCGCCCTACGCCGCCCGCCTCGCGAACATACGGGTGGAGCAGAAGGAAACCTCCATCCTGGGAAGCACCACTCGCTACTGGATTTACGGCGACCCCGACGCCCAGTGGACCATCCTTGTCGTTCACGGTTATCGGGGCGAACACCACGGCCTGGAACCGGTCATCGCACACCTTCCTGGGTATCGCTTCATCAGCCCGGATCTCCCGGGATTCGGCGAATCGTCTCCGCTTACCGATGTTCCCCATTCGATCGACGGCTATGTGGCATGGCTCACGGCCTTCGCCGACGATCTCGGACTTGATGGACACGAGATCATCCTTGGACACTCCTTCGGCACGATCGTGACGTCC
>JBDTCD010000128.1:0-4220 GCA_039923755.1 Terrimesophilobacter sp.
GCCAGTGCCGTTCTCGGCAGCGCGGGGACCGGAGCAACGGGCAACGCCGCGCTGCGGGACCAGCCCATCCGGGAGGCCGGCACCTGGGGCCAGTTGACGCCCGGCAGCCGCGTGAGTGCGATCGAACCGCTCTTCCCCCGCATCGAGACCGCGGCGTCGGCAGCGAATTGAGGTACACCGTGGTTGCAGGCGCGGGCATTTTCGTCGTGCGCCAGTGTTGTTCCGCCCGCGCTCGCCAAAAATGCCCGCGCGTAGCGAGAGCGAGCGCGAAGTGAGCGAGTCGAACTACATCCGTCAGCGGGACACGAAGGCTGAACACGGGCAAACCCGCGATCTCAGCTACCCGCCGCTGCCCGAACCGTTGCCTGTCGCGGTGTATGACAATCACGCGCACCTGGAAATTGCCGACGGTGAAGTTTCGACTGGTTCCGGGCCGATGGACTACCGGGAGCACCTTGACCGTGCCGCTGCGGTCGGGGTCAAAGGGGCCATTCAGGTAGGGGGTGATCTGGAGACGTCGCGGTGGTCAGCGGAGGTCGCGGCGCGCGAGCCTCGCCTGCTCGCCGCCGTTGCCATCCACCCCAACGAGGCACCAAATTATGAGGCAGCTGGCACGCTGGATGTCGCCCTCGCCGAAATCGATGAGCTCGCTTCCCGCCCACGCGTGAGGGTTATCGGCGAAACCGGGCTGGACTTCTTCCGCACCGAAGAGAGCGGCCGAGCAGCCCAGTTCCGCTCCTTCGAAGCACACATGGGGATCGCCAAGAAGCACGGACTGGCGATGCAGATCCACGACCGCGACGCTCATAATGAGGTCATCGCGACGCTGCTGCGGATTGGCGCCCCGGAGCGAACGGTGTTCCACTGCTTTTCAGGCGATGCCGAAATGGCTCGCCTTTGCGCGGATCACGGCTGGTACCTTTCCTTCGCGGGCACCGTGACGTTCAAGAACGCGGCGAACCTGCGCGAGGCGCTCGCCACCATCCCGCGCGAGAGCATCCTCGTCGAAACGGATGCACCATTCCTCACGCCCGTCCCGTTCCGCGGGAGGCCTAACTCGCCATACCTGATCCCTCACACGGTGCGGGCGATGGCCGAGTACCTTGGCGTGGATGTGGCAGAGCTCGCCGCCCAGATCGCGTCGAATACGGAGCGCGTCTACGGTTCGTGGGATGTCGAGCCTGTGAGCGCTCAACTTTCATGACGGTGCCCGGCGCGTACCTGGGTCCGGCCGAAATCCGTGATCTGGCCCAGCTTCTGGATCTTCAGCCCACGAAGAAACTCGGCCAGAACTTCGTCGTGGACGCCAATACGGTGCGCCGGATCGTCACGATTGCGGGGGTCGCCGACGGAGATAGGGTACTCGAGGTTGGCCCCGGCCTCGGCTCCCTCACGCTCGGTCTGCTCTCGGCCGGAGCATCCGTCGTGGCCGTGGAGATCGACCGTCGGCTCGCCGAACAGTTACCGAAAACCGTCAGCGTGTTGCTTCCCGGTGCTCCATTGCAGGTGGTCTGCGCTGACGCCATGGTGATCACCGAGTTACCTTCAGCGCCAGAGCGCCTCGTAGCCAACCTGCCATACAACATTTCGGTACCCGTGCTGCTTCACCTGCTCGAGCATTTCCCGTCGCTTCAGACCGGCCTCGTCATGGTTCAGGCCGAGGTGGGCCAGCGGATCGCCGCCCCGCCTGGCTCCAAGGTTTATGGCGGCCCCAGCGCGAAAGCGGCGTGGTATGGGCAGTGGCGAACTGCCGGTCAGGTGAGCCGCCAGGTATTCTGGCCCGTGCCGAACGTCGATTCCATCCTCATCGGCTTCGAGCGGCACAGTACACAGGTTGGTTCGGATGCTGAGCGACGTGAGACCTTCGCGATCATCGACGCTGCATTCGGTCAGCGGCGAAAAATGCTGCGACAGTCGCTGCTCGGCATCTTCGGGGCTAGCGCCGTATCCACACTCGAGCGTGCCGGTATCGATCCGACGCGTCGAGCAGAAGAGCTCTCCCTCAGCGACTTCCTCGCCATCGCTCGCGTGGACCGATCGGCCTAAGGGACGCTTTGCCGCCGAACGGTCGCGTCGAGCACGACCAACCGGTTCGACTAAGTTAATTCCATGACCTCCGAGGCGGGCCGCATCGTGCACGCGAGGGCACCGGGAAAGATCAACGTCTTCCTCGGCGTCGGCTCGCTCGGCGAGGACGGCTACCACGAGATCGCCACGGCGTACCAGGCAGTCTCGCTCTACGAAGACGTTCGTGCGAGTGATGCGCCCGACTTCTCCGTGTCGTTTACGGGCAGTGTCGACCTCACAACGCTGCGCACCGACGGTTCGAATCTCGCCATCCGGGCGGCGACCCTTCTGGCCCGCACGACCGGCTACCGTCGGGGCGTTCACCTCGAGATCGAGAAGAATGTACCGGTCGCCGGCGGTATGGGCGGCGGGTCAGCGGATGCTGCGGCGACGCTTCTCGCCTGCGACGAGTTGTGGGGCACTGACCTCAGCCGCGATGATCTGCTGGAGCTCGCGGCAACCCTCGGTGCGGATGTCCCGTTCGCGTTCACCGGCGGCACAGCGGTCGGCACGGGTCGTGGCGACCAATTGAGTCCAGCGTTGGCGAAGGGGCAGTTCCAGTGGGTGCTCGCCTTCGCCGATGTCGGGTTGAGCACGCCGATGGTCTACCGGGAGCTTGACCTGCACCGCGAACGGCACGCGCTCGACATTTTTCCCGCTGAAGTTCAGCCCCGCGTCGATGCGAATGTGTTGCAGGCGCTGCGCGCTGGTGACCCGCACATGCTGGCGGACAGCCTGTTCAACGACCTCCAGGCTCCTGCGCTGCACCTGGAACCGAGGCTGTCGAAGGTCATCGAACTCGGGGAAGAGAACGGCGCCCTCGCTGGCATCATTTCGGGGTCGGGACCGACGGTCGCTTTCCTCACTGCGGATCTCGATAGTGCGCTCGAACTGCAGATCGCGTTGTCGGCCGCTCGCTACACCGTCGTTCGGGTGATTGGCCCCGTGCACGGTGCCCGCATCCTGCCCGACTAGCCCACAGCCCGTTTCCATCCGCGCGTCCGCATCCAGCCCACGTAGCCGTCCCGCTTCCGTTGACTCGGGTCATATTGTGGGTTCGCACGGTCGCCTACTCGCAATATGACCCGAGTCAAGGGCTGGACGGGAGCGGGATGTGGACGAGATCCGCGAAGGTGCGGCAACGTGGAGCAGAATCCCGGCATGTCACGGTCTGCCCCACTGCCGGAACCCTTGCCCGATTCTGCCTTCGCGGTCGGAGTGGCAAAGGCCCTGGGTGTCTCCGCATCGCGACTGAGGGCATCCGACCTCGAGACGCCATTCCACGGTATCCGCCGCGTGAAGCGCACCGTGATTGCCGCTGTGGTCACCGATGACGAGCGAGCGCGACTCCGTTACGAAGTACTCGTGCGCGATTGCGAATCTTTTCAACAACGGGAGGGGCGACCGGTCGTCTTCAGCCACGTGACGGCCGCGAGGCTGTTGCAGATGCCGCTCCCGTGGCGTCTCGAGACTCGCCAGCTTCTCGACGTGGCGGCTCTGACACCGGACCATGCGCCGCAGGGGGCGGGCATCATCGGCCATCGACTGACTCGCGGCAACTTTCCCGTCGCCTCTGTCGCTGGATTCGCCGTACCTGCGCCGCTCCGGGTGTGGGCACAACTGGCACCGCTCCTCTCGGTCGACGAGCTCGTGATTGCCGGCGACAATCTGGTCCGTCGGAAGGCACCGCTCGCGACTATTCACCAGCTTCTTGAGATGGCGGCGACGCTGCGTAGGCTTCGCGGCGTAAAAAAGTTGCGCGCCTCCGCGCCCATGGTGAGGGCCGGAACGGATTCCGCAGCAGAGTCCAGGATGCGGCTGGCGCTCCTCCACGCGGGCCTTCCGGAACCGGTGATCGGTCTCAGGGTGCTAGACAACGACGGGTACTTCGTCGGCACGCCGGATCTCGCTTACCCGGACGAGCAAGTCGCGCTCGACTACGAGGGGGAGATCCACCGCGTCGATTCGCAGACCTTCCAGGACGACATTGAGCGGCGGGAGCGGTTCCAGGATGCCGACTGGCGACACATCCGGGTTACCCGCGATCACCTTGCTCGCCCGCACACGCTCGTCGACCGGGTGGGCTTTGCGCTCGCTCACGCTCACTCTCACTCTCACTCTCACACTTCGTGACTCGGGTCATTCTGCGGGCT
>JBDTCD010000129.1:0-4720 GCA_039923755.1 Terrimesophilobacter sp.
TCCTGAACCGAGGCTTTGGCCAAGATCAGGCGCATACATGCTCACGGCGTGGAGCACCACGCCGTCGTCGCGCACATTTACGCGACCCTTGATCACGACGATCGAATCGTTGATGAGTGCCGGTGAGAACTCGTGGTAGATCTTGCCGAGGAATGTCACCGAGATCTCGCCACCGAAGTCTTCAACCTGGACAATGCCGTACGGATTTCCACTTGCCCTGGCTGTGCGGTGTTGCACGCTCGTGATGAGTCCGGCGATGGTGGTCGATTCCCCGTCGGAGAGCGTCTCCCCCGCGAGCAGTTCGGCGATACCAATACTGGCGTGTTTTGCGAGCTGCGATTCAAGGCCGGCCAGTGGGTGATCGGACACGTAAAGGCCGAGCATCTCGCGCTCGAACGCGAGCTTGTCGCGCTTGGACCACTCTGGACGCTCCGGAACGCGATTCGTCGGTTGCGGTTCCTCCCACAAGCTGTCGAAGTCGAAGCCGACCTGACCGTTGGCCTCTGCGCGCTTCTCCGTCACCACAGCTTCCACGGCATCCTCGTGAATTTCGATGAGTGCCCTGCGGGTCGCCCCCAGAGAGTCGAATGCACCGGCCTTGACGAGCGACTCGACAGTGCGCTTGTTCGCAACCTGGATCGGCACCTTGCGCAAGAAGTCGTGAAAACTCTCGAACCGACCCTTCTCCACTCGTACCGCGCAGATCGCCTCCACCACGTTGGCACCGACGTTTCGGATGGCGCCGAGACCGAACCGAATGTCTACACCGGTCGCGGTGAAGTCCCCCGCCGATTCGTTCACATCCGGGGCCAGTACGTGAATACCCATCCGGCGGCATTCTGCGAGGTAGACGCCAAGCTTGTCTTTCGAGTCGCCGACGCTTGTCAGGAGAGCAGCCATGTACTCGGCTGGGTAGTTCGCTTTGAGATAGGCGGTCCAATAGCTCAGAACGGCGTAGGCGGCTCCGTGCGACTTGTTGAAGCCGTAGTCGGAGAAGGGCACCATGATGCCCCACAACGCGCTTGCAGCCTCTTTGCTGTAGCCGTTTTTCTCCATGCCCGCAGCGAAGTTCGCGAACTCCTTGTTGAGAACCTTGAGATCTTTCTTGCCCATTGCCTTCCGCAGGGTATCTGCCTGGCTGAGGGTGAATCCCGCCACCTTCTGCGCCGCGGCCATCACCTGTTCCTGGTAGACGACGAGACCATAGGTCTCTCCGAGAATCTCGGACAGTGGCTCCGCCAACTCGGGGTGGATCGCATCGACGTCTTCGAGCCCGTTCTTGCGCAGTGCGTACTTGGTGTGGGAGTTCATTCCCATCGGCCCAGGTCGGTAGAGCGCGATGACGGCGGTGATGTCGTTGAAGCTGTCCGGTTTCAGTTGCTTGAGCAAGGAGCGAAGCGGCCCCCCGTCGAGCTGGAACACCCCCAGGGTGTCTCCACCGGCCAGAAGGTCGTATGTGGCTTTGTCGCCGTTGAGGTCAAGATCCTCGAGAACAACGACCTCCCCCCGGTTGGCGCTGATCGACACGAGGGCATCCTGAAGGACCGTCAGGTTGCGAAGCCCGAGGAAGTCCATCTTGAGCAGACCGAGTTTCTCACACGGCGGCTGGTCGAACTGGGTGATGATTGCGCCGTCATCCTCCCGCTTCATGATCGGAAGGACGTCAATGAGCGGTTCCGCCGACATGATCACGCCCGCAGCGTGCACGCCCCACTGGCGTTTAAGGTTTTCAATACCAAGGGCGGTTTCGAAAACCCGTGCGGCCTCGCCATCGGAAGCGACAAGCGCGCGAAGGTCGCCTGCTTCCTTGTATCGGGGTGAGGTCTTCTCCATGACGTCAGCGAGTCCCATGTCTTTGCCCATGACGGGCGGCGGCATCGCTTTCGTGAGCTTCTCCCCCACCGAGTACGGCATTCCCAATACCCGAGCAGAGTCCTTCAACGCTTGTTTGGCTTTGATGGTCCCGTACGTGACGATCTGGGCTACGCGATCGTCTCCATACTTCTCCGTCACGTAGCGGATCACTTCGCTGCGTCGACGGTCGTCGAAGTCGATGTCGATGTCGGGCATCGAGATGCGATCGGGGTTGAGGAATCGCTCGAAAATCAATCCGTGCGCGAGCGGGTCAAGACCGGTGATCTTCATGGCGTACGCAACGAGGGATCCTGCCGCAGAACCACGCCCTGGCCCCACGCGGATGCCGTTCTCCCGCGCCCACGCGATAAAGTCGGCGACAACGAGGAAGTACCCGGGGAATCCCATTTGATTGATGACCCCGACTTCATAGTCGGCCTGCGCCCTGTGTTTGTCAGGAACGCCATCCGGAAATCGCTCAGCGAGTCCGCGATCGACCTCGACCGCAAACCAGGTGGCCTCGGTGTGGCCAGCAGGCACGGGGAATCGCGGCATGAGGTCGCGCTTTTCGAACGAGACCTCACACTGTTGCGCAATGAGCAGCGTGTTGTCGATTGCGTCCGGGTAGTCAGAGAACAGCGACCGCATCTCCGCTGCGGACTTCAGGTAAAACTCCTGAGAATCGAACTTGAACCGGTTCGGGTCGTCAAGCGTTGAACCCGATTGAATGCAGAGGAGTGCGGAGTGAGCCTGCGCCTCCTCGGCGTGAGTGTAGTGGAGGTCGTTTGTCGCAACCAGTGGCATTCCGAGTTCTTTTGCGAGGGAGAGCAATTCGGTCATTGTGCGACGTTCGATGTCGATGCCGTGATCCATGATCTCGCAGTAGAAATTCTCTTTACCGAAGATGTCCTGGAACTCTGCGGCTGCCGCCCGGGCTTGCGCGTATTGCCCCAGCCTCAACCGGGTCTGCACTTCACCGCCCACGCACCCCGTCGTGGCAATGACGCCGTCCGCATAGCGGTTCAGCAGTTCGCGATCCATGCGGGGACGGTAATAGAAGCCTTCGATCGACGCGAGCGAAGACATCCGGAACAGGTTGTGCATTCCGGTGTTGTTCTTCGCGAGAAGCGTCATGTGCGTATATGCGCCGTTACCTCCCACGTCGTTTTCGCCGCCATCCCCCCAGCGGGTGCGCGACTTGTCTCGCCGGTCAGTTCCCGGCGTGATGTATGCCTCAGTGCCGATAATGGGTTTAATACCCGCCTCGGTCGCGGTGTGCCAAAAATCATAAGAGCCGAACATATTGCCATGGTCGGTGACGGCGATCGCCGGCATTCCCTGCTCTACGGCAGCATCGATCAGTGGGCCGACTCGCGCGGCGCCGTCCAGCATCGAGTACTCGCTGTGCACATGGAGATGCACGAAGGATTCACTGCTCGATGACACGTATTTCTCCGACGATGGGTGTCAGTCAAGACTAGGGCAGCCGCCCACCGGCTCGTCGACGACCTGCCGTCACTCTCCGCGGAGCACCTCGAGCGCGTGGGCGAGATCGTCCGGATAGGTCGAGGTGAACTCGACGGGCTCGCCGGTTCCGGGATGACGGAACCCCAGCCGCATCGCGTGGAGCCATTGTCGACCAAGTCCTAACCGCGCCGACAGCGACGGATCCGCCCCGTACATCTCGTCTCCCACGCAGGGATGCCGCTGGGCAGCCATGTGCACCCGAATCTGGTGTGTGCGGCCGGTCTCCAAGTGGATCTCGAGAAGCGACGCACGTCGAAATGCCTCGAGCGTCTCGTAATGGGTCACAGACGGTTTGCCCTCGTTTGTGACGGCAAATTTCCATTTGGCGCCCGGGTGACGGCCGATGGGGGCGTCGATCGTGCCGCGGAGCGGATCAGGATGGCCCTGAACCACTGCGTGGTAAATTTTGGTGACCTCGCGATCGTGGAACGCGCGCTTGAGCTCCGAGTACGCTCTCTCGCTCTTCGCGACCACCATAAGCCCGCTTGTGCCAGCATCCAGGCGATGCACGATTCCTGACCGCTCCGCAGCGCCTGATGTACTCACGCGGATCCCTGCCGCGGCAAGCGCCCCGAGCACGGTCGGCCCCTCCCACCCCACTGACGGGTGAGCGGTCACACCGACCGGTTTATCGACCACGACGATGTCGTCGTCCTCGAAGACGATAGCCAGAGAATCCACTGCGCGGGGAACAACAACGACCTCGCTCTTCGGTTTCCAGGACACTTCAAGAACGGAACCCTCGACGAGCCGGTCGGATTTGCCGAGAACTACCCCGTTAGAGTTGGCTCCCCCTGCGTCGAGTATGTCGGCAGCAAACGAGCGCGTAAAACCGAGAAGACGAGCGAGGGCAACATCGGCCCGCTCGCCCGCGACTCCGGGCGGGATGGGGAAACGGCGGGTTTCCACTGCCTCAGGCGCCAGTGTTGCGTGCGATGCGACGGCCGTCCAGCCGTGTGCCCCTCAGCGACAGGATGATGAAAAGTCCCATGCTCGCCACGATAAAGGAGTCCGCGATGTTAAAGATCGCCGGAAATCCCCACACCTGGATGAAGTCGACCACGTGGCCCACCCCGAATCCCGGCTCACGAAACAGCCGGTCGGTGAGATTGCCCGTGGTGCCGCCAAGGAGCATCCCGAACAGAACAGCCCAGGCGACGGACCTGATCCTCCGCGCGTACCAGAGGATGAACACCGTCACGCCTGCCGCGACAATAGAGAAGATCCAGGTCGATCCGCTGGCGAACGAAAACGCTGCACCGGAATTTTTGACGAAATGGAACTGGAGTATCGGGCCAAGAATTGCGACCTGTTCGCCCTCCTGCATGCGGTCGACGAT
>JBDTCD010000130.1:0-4398 GCA_039923755.1 Terrimesophilobacter sp.
GCTTTGTCGGCGAGCATGCGCGCCCTGGTCTGCTTCGCGATCGGCACGCTGATCGCGAACTGGTTGTTCTGGATGATGAAGACAGTGGGCGTCTGCCACACGCCGGCAAAGTTGAAACCTTCATGGGCGTCCCCTTCGCTCGTGGCACCGTCCCCGAGGAAGGCAACGGTGGCAATCGGGTCGCCCTTCAGTTTCGCAGCCATGGCAAACCCCACGGCGTGCAAAATCTGCGTGGCCAGCGGTGTCGCCTGCGGTGCGATGCGGTGTTCTTTCGGATTCCATCCCGAATGCCAGTCCCCGCGGAATCCGGAAAGCAGCTCCGCTGTAACGACGCCGCGAGTACCCACAGCGATGCTGTCACGGTAGGTGGGGAACAGCCAATCTGTTTCCTGCATGGCCATCACCGTGCCGATTTCGCTGGCCTCCTGGCCGCGTGCTGACGGGTAAGTGGAGAGCCGGCCTTGGCGGGTTAGCGCTGTAACCTGGGTCTCCCAGCGCCGCGCAATCACCATGCGCCGGTAAAGCTCTTTGAGCATGTCGAGGTCGGGAAGCTCATAGCCACGCCGCTGCTCAACGGGAACGGCATTGCCGTCGGCGTCGATGAGGGTGAAGGCTTCCGCTTCGGGCAGCTCCGCGGGCGCGTGCGACTCTTCGGTGAGGCTCATTCCTCTATGGTCGCCCCTGAAAATGCTGGTCGTGAATACCTCACGGCGAATCGGCACGCTTGGCCCGCTGGATCGACTCACACCACACAAATGGCGCGAATCGACCTATGACAAGTGCCAAACGTCCGTCGCCAATTCGGGTGCGGTGCCCGCAAGTTCTTCGAGGATCATGTACGACCTGGTGGAGGCAACGCCGGGCATGCTCCGGATGCTCCGCAAGATTGTGTCCGAGAGTGCATCATGGTCGGGAGCGCTCACGGTGAGCAGAATGTCGATGTCCCCGGCGAGAGCCTGCGCTTTTTCCACGAACGGTAGTGCGGCAAGAGCCTCCGAGACGGTGGGCCAGTCCGCGTCAACCTTGACGATGACGATGGCGGTGATCCCGAGTCCCAGGGCTTCGCGATCGACTTTCGCAGAAAACCCCGTGATGACTTTCTGCTCGAGCAGTCGATGGAGCCGAGTATTTGCTGCGGTGCGGGAAATGTGGACGAGGTTGGCCAGGGCGCGAATCGAGAGCCGCGCATCTTTTCCGAGTTCCGCGATGATGCGACGGTCGATCGCATCGACGCGGTACTTCTTCTCCGCCATCGGCAACCTCCTCGTGAGCCCGTCGTCAGCCAGCGTACTGCGCGTGGCGCTCAGCAGTCAGTGACTTTGTGCCGCCGGTCGGTGGCCTGGGCACGCTTCAGTAGAATCGGATGCTGTGACGACTCGCCTTTCCCAGCTCTTTGTCCGTACCCTGCGCGATGACCCCTCTGACGCCGAGGTGGCAAGCCACCGCCTTCTCGTGCGCGCAGGCTACATCCGGCGCCAGGCACCCGGCGTCTTTGCGTGGCTTCCCCTCGGGTTGAAGGTGCGCCGCAAGATCGAGCAGGTCGTCCGCGAGGAGATGGATGCAATTGGTGGCCAGGAGGTTCACTTTCCGGCTCTGCTCCCGCGGGAGCCCTACGAGCTGACGGGTCGGTGGGCGGAATACGGCGATGGCATCTTCCGCCTCAAGGACCGGAAGGGTGCCGACTATCTGCTCGCTCCCACACACGAAGAAGTCTTTACGCTCCTGGTCAAGGACTTGTATTCCAGCTACAAGGATTTACCGCTCGTGATCTATCAGATCCAGGACAAGTACCGTGACGAGGCCAGACCCCGCGCAGGGCTCTTGCGCGGCCGCGAGTTCAGCATGAAGGATGCGTATTCTTTCGATTACACGGATGCCGGCCTCGACAAGTCGTACCAGGACCAGCGTGACGCCTACGAGCGCATCTTCACGCGGTTGGGTCTGGACTATGTGATCGTTCAGGCGGATGCCGGGGCCATGGGCGGGTCGCGCTCCGAAGAGTTCCTGCACCCGACCCCCGTCGGCGAGGATACGTTCGTGCGCTCTGCGGGAGGTTACGCAGCGAATATCGAAGCGTTCCACATGGTCGCACCTGAGCCGCGCTCGTTCGAAAAACTGACGCCGGCAGTAGTCCTCGACACTCCCAATACCCCGACAATCCAGACTCTGGTCGACGTCGCCAATGAGAAGCATCCCCGGCCGGACGGCCGCGCTTGGACGGCGGCAGACACTCTCAAGAACATCGTGCTCGCCCTCACCGCTGTGGACGGCACACGCGAACTCGTCGTGGTCGGACTTCCTGGAAACCGCGATGCTGACCTCAAGCGTGCAGAGGTAGCGTTCGCGCCCGCAGAGGTGGAGCCGGCGACCGAGGCGGACTTCGCGAAGCATCCGGGACTGGTCAAGGGCTACATCGGTCCGTGGACGGCTGGCGGGCCAGTATTGGGCGAGAAGAGTTCCACCGGAATCCGTTTTGTCGTCGACCCGCGCGTCTCCGAGGGCAGCGGATGGATCACGGGTGCCAACGAGGACGGCCGTCACGTGTTCGGCCTGGTTGCGGGTCGCGACTTCACGCATGACGGAATCGTGGAGATCGCCACGGTTCTCGATGGGGACCCTGCACCAGATGGATCCGGTCCCGTCGAACTGGCCCGCGGAATGGAAATTGGTCACGTCTTCCAACTCGGGCGAAAGTACGCCGAAGCGCTTGGCCTCAAGGTTCTCGACGAGAACGGCAAGCTGGTCACCGTCACAATGGGCTCCTACGGCATCGGAGTCACCCGAATCATGGCGGTCATCGCGGAGGCCAATAACGACGAGAAGGGCCTTATCTGGCCACGCGAGGTGAGCCCGTTCGACCTCCACGTGATCGCGGCGACGAAAGAAGATGCCGTGTACACGGCCGCAGACGCGCTTGTCGCTGACTTGGAGACGGATGGTATCGACGTTCTGTATGACGATCGCGTGAAAGTTTCGCCCGGCGTGAAATTCGGGGACGCGGAACTACTGGGCGTTCCGCTCATCGTCATCGTCGGAAAGGGTGTCGCAGACGGCACTGTTGAACTCTGGGATCGCCGCACGGGGCAGCGCAGCGCCATTGCCCTCTCCGACATCCGGCAACGGGTCGCGGCAGAACTCGGGTAACTTAGAGCGTGACGTGAACCTCTCGGCGCAGCACACTGTGTGTTCGTCCGGGTGACAACATAAGAAATGAATAGTGGAGGCACTCGGTGGACATCGATCTGAGCGTACTGCGCACCATGGAGCGCGAGCGCGAGATTCCATTCGAAGAACTCGTCACAATCATCGAGCAGGCGATTCTCACCGCCTATCTCAAGCACACTGGTCTCGCCGAATCCAAGGATGCGGTGCCCATTGCCAGAGTGGAACTCAACCAGAAGACCGGGCACGTCTCGATTTTCGTTCCGGAGTTGAATGACGAAGGTGAAGTTATCGGTGAGGCCGAGGACATCCCCACCGACTTCGGCCGGATCGGTGCTTTCGCCGCCAAGCAGGTCATCAACCAGAGGTTGCGCGACATTGCCGATGACCACGTCCTCGGCGAATTCCGCGGCCGCGAGGGCGACATCGTCGCTGGCGTCATCCAGCAAGGCCCGAACCCGCGGATGATCCATGTTGACCTCGGAACCGTCGAGGCGATCCTTCCCCCGGAGGAGCAGGTCCCCGGCGAAGACTATGCGCACGGATCACGCATCCGGGTGTATGTCACGAGCGTGAGCAAGGGGCTCAAGGGGCCATCGATCACCGTGTCCCGCACGCATCCGTCGCTCGTTCGCAAACTGTTCGCGCTTGAAGTTCCGGAAATCGCAAGCGGTGCAGTCGAGATCGTTTCTCTCGCTCGGGAGGCTGGACACCGCACAAAGATCGCGGTGAAAGCAAACGAGCCCGGAATCAACGCCAAGGGCTCGTGCATTGGCGAAATGGGCCAGCGCGTGCGAGCGGTCACGGCCGAACTCAACAACGAGAAAATCGACATCGTCGACTACAGCCCGGATCTCGCCACCTTCGTTGCGAATGCGCTCTCCCCTGCGAAGGTGTCGAGCGCGTTCGTCATTGACGAGTCTCTCAAGGCCGTGCGCGCTCTCGTCCCCGACTACCAGCTGTCACTTGCCATCGGCAAGGAGGGCCAGAATGCCAGGCTCGCTGCGAAATTGACCGGTGCCAGGATCGATATCCAGCCGGACAGCATCCTCGACGATTAGGGCAACCTCTCTGCCTGTACAGCCAAGTGTGATTCAGCCGCGTGCGAAAGCGATGCTTTCCTTGACGAGGTCGATGACGGTCAGCAACTCATCACGATCCCGAGGTCCGTACACCATGATTTCCGTCGCGTGGTCTGCATAGCGGTGCGGCTCGCCCCAACCTTGCGCGCACACC
>JBDTCD010000131.1:0-7500 GCA_039923755.1 Terrimesophilobacter sp.
AAATAACGGTGTTCGCCGTCGCCGGGGGGCGGCCCAGCGCCTTCGAAACGCTTGTCGCGAGACTCGTTCGAGATAGTGATGGCTCCCTCGGGCAAAAGGTTGGCATCCGGGTTCCCCGCGTCGGCAGGAAGCGCAGCCACGCTCGCTGGGATATTGTGAACGGCCCAGTGCCAATAGCCGCTCCCGGTCGGCGCGTCCGGGTCGAACACGGTAACCACGAAACTTTTCGTACCCTCGGGCGCGCCGCTCCAACTGAGCGTGGGGGAGCGGTCTTCGCCGCCTGCCCAGGCCGTTCTTGCCCAGAGCGGGAGGTAGTGTCCCGGCCGCACGTCAGGACTACTCAGGTCGAACTCTGGCACCTTCGCCAGCCGCCAATTTGGGTCGTTGACCACGGGATCACATCCTTCGTTGATCGTGCGAGGCGCTCCGGTTGCCTCATCCGATAGTAAAACACTGATAACGATCGGCGGGGTATATCCCTGAACTGGCCAGAGTTAGCATACTGTCGCCCCGTGGCCACCGTTCTGTCGACCGATCACGCGGATGCCCGCTTCCCGACGCTTGCGCGCCGACGAGTGCTGGGCGAGTCTGGTCCGCGGGTCTTCCCCATCGCCATCGGCGGCAATGCGTTCGGCTGGACTGCTTCGGAAGAATCGGCGTACGGCATCCTTGACGCCTATCGGGAGTTCGGCGGCAACCTCATTGATACGGCGGATTCGTACGCGGGTGGCCGCAGCGAGACCATCATCGGGGATTGGATGCGCTCACGAGGGGTTCGGGACGACATCATTGTCGCCACGAAGATCGGAAAGAGCACGCAGAATCCGGGGTTGTCCTCCAACGCTGTTGCGGCGGCAATTGAGGCTAGTCTCCGGCGGCTACGCACCGATCGCATCGATGTCCTTTTCCTCCACTTCGATGACGACACCGTGTCGTTCGAGGAGACGCTCGTCGCGGTGGACGAAAACGTCCGCAAGGGAACTGTCCGTTTTGTCGGTGCGTCAGATCACTCGGCAAATCGTGTTCTTGAAGCACGCATCATCGCAGCCCAGCTCGGCCTTTCACCCTTCACTGCCGTGCAGTGCCGCTACAACCTGATGCACCGCACCGAGTTCGAAGGTTCGCTCGCGTCGATCGCGGTTCAACAGTCACTCGGCGTCATGCCAAGATTCGCGCTCGATGGCGGATTCCTTGCGGGCAACTATCGCTCGAAGTCTGAACTCGATCTCAACTCGACGGGCAACATCGTGCTGGGCGGTGATGCCGAAACGCACATGAACCGTCACGGCCAGCGGGTTCTTGCCACGCTCGATCGGATCGCTGCGGAACTGGATTGCGCCCCCGCGACCGTCGCTCTTGCGTGGTTGCTGTCACGGAGCACCGTGACATCGCCGGTGGTGGGCGCGAGCAACCCGGGGCAGGTCGCAGATCTTGTTGCAGCGGTGGATGTCGTCCTCACGCGGCAGCAGGTAGCAGCGCTCGACGACGTCTCTGCCTGAGACCCTGGAACAACCGATCAGGCGCGAAAATCGGCCATGATCCTGGCCACCGCGCGGTGGAGCGCTCCTGCGGCCGCAACCGGATCTCCGGCGTAGCCGCCAACCATGGCACCATCGCGGGCGACGAGGAAGTCGTCGGCGCCTTCCCCGGGAAGCGGGTGGCCAGCGGAGGACAGAAGTGACTCGATCAGACTCGAGTACCAGTCGCGGTGATCGACCACGAGCTCGCGGATGGGGTGGTCGGCATCCGGATATTCGCTGGCAGCGTTGAGGAACAGGCAGCCGCGGAAGCGCGGGCTCTGAATCTGCGAAACGATGTTCGCAACGACGGCATTGATCGCTTCGCGCGGTCCGGCGCTAGCACGGACCAGCTCCTCGAGGTGCTCCTTGTCCCGACGGTGACGGCCGGCCACATACGCAACGACCAAATTGTCCTTCGACCGATAGTGCTTGTAAAACGTTGCTTTAGTGACTTGAGAGGCGCTAATGAGACGGTCGACTCCCACGAGGCGAATTCCCTCTTCGTAGAACAGCACAGTCGCGGTGTCGAGGATGCGCTTCTTGGCCCAAGGAGCGCGCTGTGACGTTGGATCCAGATCAACAATCGTCACAGCGCGGCTCCCTCGGGCAGATCGGCTAGGTATCCTCACTGTCGTCTGGGAGCCGTGCCGGATCTGGGGGGGTAAATCCGGCGCTGCTCTCCACGGCGCAATGCCCCGCAGAAGTCCAGTACGTGCAGTCCTGCCGGGAAAGGACCTGACAACCGGGCCTTCGGGTTGGCCCGGTTGTCAGGAAGTCTGGCCGGAGCCTGTCTTCGGTCCTTATCCCTTGGTGCACCACCCTAACACGAAATTGGGGACAGACAAGTCTGTTTGTCCACATTTCTACGGACAACAAGTACCCCAGTTACAGGGTCAGGAATAGCCGGGGCATTAACCGCGCGAACAATGACCTAGGCTCGTTCGTGATGAACGGCGCAGTCGGATTACCCCTTGACCTGGCAGAACTGGCTTTTAGCGCGACAGGGGATTGTGCGGTGAGGCGCACCATACTCCCGAGCGGGGTGCGCATCCTCACCGAGCAGGTGCCGGGTGCGCGCAGTGCGACGATCGGATTCTGGGTGGCCGTAGGCTCCAGAGACGAACTCCCCGGGCACTTCGGTTCCACGCACTTTCTCGAGCATCTCTTGTTCAAGGGAACCGCGAAGCGCAGCGCGCTCGACATTGCCGTGAGTTTTGACGCTGTCGGCGGCGAGCACAACGCGATGACAGCCAAGGAGTACACCTGCTACTACGCGAAGGTCCGCGACCAGGATCTCTCCATGGCCGTCGACGTTCTGTGCGACATGATCACCTCCTCCGCACTTGACGCAGAAGAATTCGAAACGGAACGGGGAGTGATTCTCGAAGAACTGGCGATGGCGGACGACGACCCAGCCGACCTCGTCAACGAGAGATTTTTCGAAGCGGTACTCGGCACTCACCCGCTCGGCAGGCCGATCGGGGGCAACGCCCAGTCCATCCGGGACGTGTCTCGCACCGCGGTTTTCGAACACTATCGCGCGAATTACCGGCCACAGGATCTCGTGATCACCGCCGCAGGTGCAGTCCCTCACGATGAACTCGTGAGCCGGGTTTCACGTGCACTTACGGCCGCTGGCTGGGACCAGCCGCGTGAGGCTCTTCCGGTCGCTCGGCGTGCAACGTCTGGAGAAGTTATCGAGCGCGGGAGTGCACTGTCTGTGACCCATCGCCCGATCGAGCAGGCGAATATCCTGCTGGGTGTTCCGGGCATCACCGCCACCGATGATCGAAAGAGCGCGCTCGCGGCCCTCAATGCTGTGCTCGGAGGTGGAATGTCCTCGCGACTTTTCCAGGAGGTCCGGGAGAAGCGCGGGCTTGCGTATTCGGTCTACTCCTTCGCACCGAGCTATTCCGACGCCGGGCTGTTCGGCCTCTATGCAGGGTGCTCGCCCGCAAAAGCGGGAGATGTCGCTGAACTCATGCTCGCCGAGTTCCATCTGCTCGCCGAATCGGGAATCACGCCGGATGAGCTTGCCCGCGTGAAAGGCCAGCTGGGCGGAGCGTCGGCGTTGGCCCTAGAAGATTCGGATACGCGAATGTCCCGCCTTGGCCGATCCGAAATCACGCTGGGAGAATTCGTCGACCTGGACGAAGCATTATGCAGACTCGAGCGCGTCACGACCGATGATGTGGCCGAGCTGGCTCAGGATCTCGTCTCACGATCGATGAGTATCGCGGTCGTCGGATCGGCCGATGAAGCCGCCTTCGCCGCGCTCACGGGAACGCCCGCAACGGCCACCTGAAACCCCACAACTCACTGAACAACACTGCAACTCTGGAGGACGACGATGTCCCACTTCCTATATCTCGTGCGGCACGGAGAGCAGAAAGATGCCGAACACGGAATGCCGGATGGCCCGCTGTCGGCGCGCGGCAAACGGCAAGCGAGGGCAATCGCGTCGCGGTTATCCTCCGTTCCCTTCGACGCGGCATGGCATTCGCCACTGCAGCGAGCGCAGGAAACCGCGCAGATCATGACGAAGAACATGCCCAATCTCGAAGCGAAGCCGTCCGCCCTTCTGATGGATTGCATTCCGAGCGGACCGACGCCGGAACTTCCGCACGCGTTCGAGCCGTTTTTCGGTGCGGTGACCACGGAGGAGATCGACGCGGGGCAGGCGCAGATGGCGGATGCCGTGTCCGAGTGGCTTTCGCCGGCTCGCGGGGAACGCCACGAGTTGCTCATCACCCACAACTTTGTGATTGCGTGGTTCGTCCGCGAGGTGTTCGGTGCACCGGAGTGGCGCTGGATGGGGCTTAATCAGGCTAACTGCGGGCTGACTATCATCCGCGTCCGTAGCGCGAAGCCTCCCGTGCTCGTCACGCACAATGATCTCGGCCACCTGCCGCCCGAGCTTCGGACCGGGCTTCCAGAAGACCAACCGTACTGAGTGGTCAGTTGAGCGGCGGGAGGATTTTTCCGTACCAGTTCGTCGCATTCGGGTTGTCGTTGTAAGGCTCGATGCTGACGTAACCGCGCGAACGGTAGAGCGCGGCCGCTGAGGTCAGGCTCGCATTCGTGTCGAGCACCGCTTCGGTAGCACCGAAACCGATTGCGCGCGCCTCAAGCTCGTCGAGGAGTTTTCCACCGAGTCCGGTGCCGCGGGCGCGGCGCTCCACCCACAGGTGTTTGACCTCGAACCGCTCGCCACCATCGGATGCGGCGCCAAGTGAACGTATTCCTCCGCAGCCGACCGGGTCGCCATCGAGTTCGACGATGATGAACACTCCGTCCGGGGGAGTGAACTGGCCATCGCCTGGGTGCACGATCGTGTATCCGCGCTTTCCGGTGAAGTCGAGTTCGCGGCTGGCGAAGTAATCGCTTAGCAATCTGTGCGCGATCGGATCGGATGGGAGGGCGTCGCGGAAAAGCACGGTGCTAGCCTATGACCGCGCGGTTGGTAGATTGGCCCCATGACTGTACGGGTCGCCATCGTCGGCGCTAATGGCCGCATGGGGAGTCTCGTACGCAGACTCGTGGATGCCGCAGCGGATTTCGAGCTTGCCGCCGGTATCGGCTCGACGGATGACCTCTCGGCAATCCTGGATGCGGATGTCATCGTCGATGTGTCGGTGCCGGCTGCGAGTCCCGCCATTGTGGATTTTGCCATCGATCACGGAGTGAATATTCTCGTGGGGACAAGCGGCTGGACGAGCGAGCGCCTCGCAACTCTGGAGTTGAAACTTGCGGCGATCCCGGACGTGGGGGTCATCGTCGTGCCGAACTTCTCTCTCGGCTCGGCCGTGGCAACACGATTGGCGACCATCGGTGCGACGTTCTTCGATTCGATCGAGATCATCGAGGCGCACGGTGCTGCAAAGCTCGATTCACCGTCCGGTACCGCCATCCGGACGGCAGAACTCATGGCCAGCGCCCGCTCCGGTCAGGGGCTGGTCGATGCACCGCACACGGACCAGCGCGCGCGCGGCCAGCAGGTTGAGGGTATTCCTGTGCACAGCCTGCGGATGAATGGGGTGGTAGCAAGGCAGGAAGTTCACTTCGGCGGCGACGGAGAAACGGTGACGATCACCCACGACACGGTGTCGCCGGCGGCATACGAACAAGGAATCATGCTTGCGCTTCGCGCTCTCAGTGCCGCGCGTGGCCTCATGGTCGGCCTGGATTCGCTCCTGGGATTGGATTCGCTTCACGAGGCGGACAGGGTCACCGCTTCAGGCAGTGTAGGCGACGAGTGAGCTCCCGCATTTTCGCTGCCGTGATGGCGGCGCTGCTCTTGCTCTATCTCGTCCTCGTCGCACAACTCGCCATCCGACTCATCGCGGTGGACGAGCCCATCGCTAAGGCACTAGGAGTCGCACTGTTTGTGCTCCCCCTCATCGGATTGTGGGCGCTCATCGCGGAGCTCCTCTTCGGGATCCGAAGCGAACGCCTCGGCCGTGCGTTGGCCAGCGAGGGCCGCTACCCGCTGGAGGATCTCCCTCGCAGGGCCAGCGGTCGAGTGGATCGAGCGGCAGCGGATGCAGCCTTCGGCCAGTTTCAGGAGGAGGCCGGGTCGGCACCGGATCGCTGGCAGTCCTGGTATCGACTCGGGCTCGCCTACGACGCGTGCGGTGACCGACGCCGCGCGCGCGGCGCTATCCGGCGCGCCATCGCCCTCGAGCGCGGATCGCGCGAGAGCTGACGCTGGAGAGTATCCACCAGGGTGCCCAACTGGCCTCCTCGGCGTGGTCACGAGCCTGCACACCATTCGTTCGCTATCGTGATGGCCGTGCCCGAAGATAGCCAAAAGATTCCGACCCCGCAGGCGGATGCGTCCATCCAGTTCCGTTCCGACGTCACCGTCGAACTCGTACGTTCGAGTGCCCATGATTCCGACGTGCTGTTCGCCGCGCGCGTGTCAACGCAGGGGGAGCAAACTCTGGAGTCGAGCCAACTCGATGGCGCCCAGACCGAGCAGGACGTCAAGCGCGACCGCGGCCTCATCAACTACCTCATGCGTGACCGACATGGCTCGCCGTTTGAGCACAACTCGATGACGTTTTACGTGCAGGCGCCCATCTTCGTGTTCCGCGAGTTCATGCGTCATCGCATCGCCTCCTACAACGAGGAATCCGGGCGCTACCGGGAGCTCAACCCCGTTTTTTACGTCCCCTCTGCGGAGCGGAATCTCGTGCAGACGGGCAAACCTGGCGCATATGACTTCACTCCGGGAACTGCGGAGCAGACCGCGCTCGTAGAGCAACAGACCCGCGACGTGTCGCAGCACGCCTATGAGGCATACCAGCGGATGCTCGAGGCAGGCGTTGCGCGGGAGGTCGCCCGCATCGTCCTCCCGCTCACGATCTACTCCTCGATGTACGTCACGATGAACGCGCGCTCGCTGATGAACTTCCTCTCGCTGCGGACCAAACGTGAAGGCAGCCACTTTCCCTCATTCCCGCAGCGGGAGATCGAGATGTGCGCCGAGAAGATGGAAGCCCACTTCGCCGAGCTCATGCCCCTCACCTACGCTGCGTTCAACGGAAACGGTCGCGTCGCCCCATAGCACGCGGGGCGGCGCATGGTCTGGGCGCGATACCCTGTAACCCGTGACTATTCGAGAGAATCCGTTCGGCCAGGTCCTGGTCGCCTTGGTGACGCCGTTTACCGCTGATGGCGAAGTTGATTGGTCCGGGGTCGAGAAGCACATCGACGACGTCATTAACGACGGTGCCGACGGCATTGTCGTCTCAGGGACGACGGGGGAGACGAGCACGCTCACCGACCCGGAGAAGGTCAAACTCGTCGAGGTCGGTAGGCATGTGGCCAACGGCCGCGCGAAGATCATTACGGGCGGCGGCTCCAACGAGACCGCGCACGCGATGCAGCTATACAAGGCGAGCGAGAAGGCCGGCGCCGACGGCGTCATGATTGTGACGCCGTATTACAACAAGCCGACCCAATCGGGGATCCTCAC
>JBDTCD010000132.1:0-7163 GCA_039923755.1 Terrimesophilobacter sp.
TTCTTCTGATCATCGGGCTCACGTTCGTCGCGGCGTCGATAGGGATGTCCGTGGTGGATGCTGGTGATCCGTTGCCTCTCGGCGTTCGGGTATTGCTGGCCACCGGGGTGGGCATCCTGTACCTGACCAATGCAGTAATCGGTGTGCGTCTGGGCCGGTCAGTTCGACGCATCACCATTCTCCTCGGTCCAGGAATCGTGCTCCCCGCGGCCGCTTGCCTTGCGAGCGGTGCATTGGCAGCATGGGCGACCATCGCACTCGTGGCGCTCGCCCTGGTCATACTGGATCTTGTGAGCCTCGGGCTCAGGCACACTGCCGCTGCTCCTCCACAGCCCGCCTGAGACTGGCCCGCTCCCGCGTACTGCATGCTCGTTGCGGAGGAGTCGTCCTGCGTTTGTACCCTGAACGCATGGCGGCGGAAACTGGCGAACGATTTGTTGCGGTGCGTCGCGGCGGCGACGGAAGAATCACTCCCGCAACGCAACACAGCGAGTATGCAGCGCCGGCCGGGCGGGCCCTGCCGGAGTTCGGCGAGCTCGCGCCGCTGCTTGCGGATCCTGACGTAACCGATGTCTTCGTTAATGGGACCGACGGGCTATGGCTCGATCGTGGCGACGGATTGGAACGCCTTCCGGGGTTTCTTCACGACGAGTCCGAGATCCGCGGCCTTGCTGTGCGGCTGATTGCGCTCGGCGGACGCCACATTGACGAGGCAACGCCATGTGTGGACGTTCGACTGCATGACGGCATTCGCATTCACGCGGTACTCCCGCCCATCTCGCCTCAGGGCACGTTGCTCTCCATTCGACTCCCTCGGCTTGGACGCTTCTCGGTTGAGGATCTCGACACAGCTGGTTTCTTCGATGTGGTTGATGTGGGCTCCGTGTTAGATCTTGTCTCTGCCCGTGCGAACATCCTTATCGCGGGGGCGGCCGGGAGCGGAAAGACCACCCTCCTCTCCGCACTTCTTGCGGCGTCGCCGCAAACCGACCGCATCATCGCGATCGAGGATGTCGCAGAATTACGGGTCGTCCATCCGCACTTCGTGTCGTTGGAGGCGCGGCAGGCGAACCTCGAGGGCGCCGGAGAGCTGGGACTCAGCAGGCTCGTCAGGGAGGCGCTGCGGATGCGGCCGGACCGCCTTGTTCTCGGTGAGTGCCGGGGTGCTGAGGTTCGTGACCTCTTCTCGGCGCTCAACACTGGACACGATGGTGGTGCTGGCACGCTCCATGCCAACTCGCTGGCGGATGTGCCCGCGAGGCTGGAAGCACTCGGGGCTCTCGCAGGTCTTGGCGTGGCGGCCGTCGCGCGGCAAGCCGTGAGTGCCTTCGATGCGGTGTTGTATGTGGAGCGGTCAAGGGGAACTCGGCGGTTGGCGCAGCTTGGCCAGCTGGAGGTGACCGCTACCGGTCGACTCACAGCGGTATCCCGCGATCCGACGGCGGCCCTGAATGCGTAACAGCATCGATCGGACCCCGCCTGGCCTCGACGAGGTGGCGTCGGTAGTGGAGCGCCTCGCAGTACTCCTGAGCGCGGGGGTTCCTCCCGCAGCTGCGTGGGGGTACGTGGCAGAAGTGGATTCACGTTCCCAAGTGAACGTGCGCGATGTCGTTGGCGCTCTCAACGCAGGTGTGGGAATCGGGGATGCGATTCTCCGATCGGTGCCCGCCGATGCCAGCGGATTGGGTGATCGTTTTCGCCGAGGAAGAGGTACGCGGCCGTCGTCCCGCGGTGCTGACGCTTCAGCCTGGCAGGGGCTGGCTGCAGCCTGGATCGTCGCCACCGATGCCGGTGCTCCACTCGCCCCTTCACTTCGCGAGTTGTCCGCCTCGCTGCGGATGCTGGCGCAGACACGACAGGATGCGGAGACTGCGCTCTCAGGGCCAGTTGCCACGGCCAGGCTTGTGGTGGTTCTTCCGATCGTGGGGATCTTCTTTGGCATGGCACTGGGTTTCGACTCTCTTGGAGTCCTCGTCACGACAGTGCCGGGCTTTATGTGTCTGGCTTCGGGTAGCACGCTTTTGTGGATAGCGCGACGATGGAATCGGAAACTCGTGGGGGCGGCATCCGTCACCAATCTCACGCCGGGCCTTTCGCTTGACCTGCTGGCGATAGCGGTATCCGGGGGAGCATCGATCGACCGGGCGCGGCTGGCAGTCTCCCGTGCACTTACGAGATCGGGTCTCTCTGCTGCCGTGGCGGATGGCGACATGAAAGATGCCGAAGCGGTACTGAGTCTCTCCGAGAGGGCCGGTGTCCCGGCGGGAACGCTCCTGCGCAGCGAAGCTCAGCGACTCCGGAGGCAGGCGCGCGGGATAGCCGAACGAAAGGCATCCACGTTGGCGGTCACCCTCATGTTGCCGCTTGGGTTGTGCGTTCTTCCGGCGTTCATGCTTCTCGGAGTCGCGCCCCTCATGATCACCATCCTGTCGTCAACAATCGGCGGATATTGAGGAACTCCCCTGATGTGTCATCCGTGCCCTTCACCGGTGTGGCTGAGGCGAACACTGAGAGAAAGAGTGAACGAGGAGCATTTCATGACTAGTTGGGTGAGAACCTGGATGAAGACCCGGATAGCGGCTTCGATGACAACAGGCAGCGACCGTCGACCCGCGAGAGAGGACGGAGCTGCCACGGCAGAGTATGCGATTGTCACCCTCGCCGCGGTGGCCTTCGCTGGCCTCCTCGTCGCCATTCTCCGCAGCGACGAAGTGCGTGGACTCTTGCTGGAACTTGTGCAGCGTGCGCTGTCTTTTGGCAGTTGAATCGGAGGCTGGCGCTGTGCACCCGACTGCCAGCGAGGTGGGAAGCGTGACGGCCGAGTTCGCGACGCTGGTCCCGGCCGTGTGTCTCGTCCTCGCGCTGTCGCTCGGCAGTGTTCACCTCGCGACGCGTCAACTGCAACTCCAGGACGCAGCGGCTCTCGCAGCTCGAAGCGAGGCTCGTGGTGGGGACGGCCCCGTTCTCGTGTCCCGCCTGGTTCCCGGCGCAACTGCGCGACGTGAACTGAAAGGAAACCTCGTGTGTATCCGCGCCTCAGTACACCCAAGCTCGATCTCTGCTCTGCTGGGCTTCAGCACTATCTCGGCCGCGAGCTGCGCGCTTGCCGGTGGGCAATGACTGATGGCGATCTCCGGTGAGCGCGGTGCCGGTTCGATCCTCGCGGTTGCTGTCCTTGCGGCCATCGTCGGGGCGGTAATTCTCGTTGCACCGCTTGCGCACGCACTGGTACTGAGGGCAGCAATGTTGGGTGCGGCGGATGCGGCAGCGCTTGCCGCGGCCGACGTCGCGAGGGGAATCTCACCCGGTGTACCGTGCGTCATAGCGGCATCGGTTGCCCATGCGAATGGTGCGTTACTGACGGATTGTCTGGTCGATGGGGATATTGTGACCGTGAGGGTCAGCACGTCTGTACTTGGTCTCCCGGTGGCGGTCGCCGCCACGGCGGGACCACCCGTGACAGGGAAGTAACGAGTTCCTGCGCTAGTTCTGTGTGTAGGGTGTCCCCTGTTGCACTACATCAATTTGTAAGGAGTCGAGTGCCCGGCACGAAGAAACTGGTTATCGTCGAGTCTCCGGCGAAGGCCAAGACAATCGCACAGTACCTTGGAGACGACTACGTCGTTCAGGCGTCTGTTGGGCACATCCGCGACCTGATCGAGCCAAAGAACCTCCCGCCGGAACTCAAGAAGGGGTCGCTCGGCAAGTTCTCGGTGGATGTCGAGAACGACTTCGAGCCCTACTACGTAGTCTCCGACCAGAAGAAAAAGACCGTCGCCGACCTTAAGAAGGCGCTCAAGGATGCCGACGAGCTCTACCTCGCAACTGACGAGGACCGAGAGGGTGAGGCCATCGCCTGGCATCTTCTTCAGGTGTTGAAGCCCAAAGTCCCGGTGAAACGGATGGTGTTCCACGAGATCACCAAGGACGCCATCGAATTCGCGCGGGATAATACGCGGGAGATCGACACCGACCTCGTCGATGCCCAGGAAACGCGCCGCATCCTCGACCGGATCTACGGTTATGAAGTGTCGCCTGTGCTGTGGCGAAAGATTGGACCAGGGCTCTCCGCTGGCCGCGTACAGTCCGCAGCAACCCGTCTCGTCGTCGACAGGGAACGCGAGCGGCTTGCCTTCGTGAGCGCGGGATACTGGGATCTTCTCGCGCAGCTTTCACCGCTGGAGTCGACAGAGCGGTTCGAGGCGAAACTCGTGCGGCTTGATGGAACACGCATAGCCACCGGTCGGGATTTCGACGACACCGGGAAGCTCAAGGCCAACGTCGTTGCTCTCAATGAGACCTCGGCAGAAGCACTCGTTGCCGCGCTGCGTCAGGACTCGACGTCACTGTCGGTGACCTCGCTCGAGTCCAAGCCCTACAATCGGCGTCCCGCCGCACCGTTTACCACCTCCACCCTGCAGCAGGAGGCGGCCCGAAAGCTTCGGTTCACCGCACGCCAGACGATGAGCGTCGCGCAGGGTTTGTACGAAAACGGTTACATCACCTATATGCGTACGGATTCGCCCGCACTCTCCCAGCAGGCCATCACGGCTGCGCGAAGCCAGGCCGCATCCCTGTACGGGTCAGAGACGGTTCCCGAGAAGCCGCGGGTCTATGCCGGGCGCTCCAAGAACGCGCAGGAGGCGCACGAGGCGGTTCGGCCATCCGGCGACACATTCCGGACCCCGTCACAGCTTGAGGGAACGCTGCGCGGAAACGACTGGAAGCTTTACGACCTCATCTGGAAGCGCACCGTCGCCTCTCAGATGGCGGATGCGCGTGGGTCGACGGCGACCGTGACGATCACGGCATCCACCACGGAGTCACGTGCCGAATTCTCCGCTAGTGGAACGGTCATCACGTTCCGCGGGTTCCTTGCCGCCTATGAAGAGAGTCGCGACGAAGACCGCAACGAATCGGCGGAGCCCGCCGACGCGAAGCTTCCACAACTTACCGAGGGGCAGAAACTCAACTTCGCCGACATCGAAGCGAAGGGCCATGAAACCTCGCCGCCGCCGCGTTACACAGAGGCGAGCCTCATCAAAACACTCGAAGAGCTCGGTATCGGTCGGCCATCCACTTTCGCGTCGATCATTTCGACGATCATCGACCGCGGGTATGTGACACCGCGGGGGACCGCACTTGTCCCCAGCTGGATCGCGTTCTCGGTGGTCCGGCTGCTCGAGGACTACTTCAGTGAACTTGTGCAATATGACTTCACTGCGGGGATGGAGAATGACCTCGACCGCATCGCGGATGGACGCGAGAAGAAGGTCGATTGGCTCAATAGCTTCTACTTCGGCGGTGCCAACTATAAGGGCCTCCGAAACGTTATCGACAACCTGGGTGAGATCGACGCGAAGTCCGTCAACTCGATCCAGCTCGACGATCGTGTGACGCTGCGTATCGGAAAGTACGGACCGTACCTCGAAGTGATCGATCCGGATTCGGACCCAAACGCGAAACCGCGCCGCGTGAACATTCCCGACGGGCTCGCACCGGATGAATTAACAGCGGAGAGGGCTCACGAGCTCATCGACGCGCCTGTCCTTCTGGATCGCATCATCGGTGTGAACCCCGAGAACGGTAAGGAGGTGGTCGCGAAGAACGGACGTTACGGACCGTACGTGACCGAACTCGAGCCGGAGCCCGAGCCGGAGCCCGTGCCGGAGCCGGAGCCCGGGCCCGTGGCGGAGTCTGCTCACGCAGCTGCGGAAGTTGCCCCGACGGTGAAGAAGAAACCGGCCAAGAAGAAGTCCAGTGCGCCCAAGCCTCGTACGGCATCGATTTTCTCGTCGATGGATCTCGAGACTATCGACCTGGACACTGCGCTGCGGCTGTTGAACTTGCCGCGCGTCGTGGGACAGGACCCTGAGACGAACGAGGACATCACGGCGCAGAACGGAAAGTTCGGCCCGTACCTGAAGAAGGGCACCGATTCACGGTCATTGACGACTGAAGAGCAGATCTTCGAAATCGACCTGGCCGGCGCGTTGGAGGTCTTCGCGCAACCAAAGTACGGCGCCCGACGGCCTTCGAGCGCGCTTAAGGATTTCGACGCGGATCCGGAAAGTGGAAAGCCCGTCAAGGTCAAGGATGGTCGGTTCGGACCTTACGTCACGGACGGTATAACGAACGCAACTATCCCGCGTGGGGAATCGGTGGAGGACATCGACTTTGAGCGGGCCGTTCAACTGCTCGCCGACAAGCGCGCCAAAGGACCAGCTAAACCGAAGGCAAACGCGAAGACTACCGCGAGACGAAAGCCGACGGCCAAGAAACCAGCAGCCAAAAAGCCAGCGGCGAAGAAGTAGCCATGAGCGGGCTCTTCATCACGTTCGAGGGCGGCGATGGTTCGGGCAAGTCGACGCAGCTCGGATTGCTCGTCGGCTGGCTCAAGGAAGGCGGGCACGCAGTCGTCACGACGCGGGAACCGGGTGGAACCGAACTCGGTGACGAGCTTCGGGAAATCGTGTTGCATAGCCGCGGCCACATCACTCCCAAGTCGGAGGCGCTCATCTATGCAGCAGACCGCGCTCACCACATCGCCACCAAAGTGAGACCGGCGATGGAGAGGGGTGAGGTCGTCGTACAGGATCGCTACCTCGATTCCTCAGTGGCATACCAGGGTGTGGCCAGGGGCCTCGGCGCGGCAGAGGTACGGGACATTTCCCTATGGGCGACGGATGGCCTTCTGCCCGACCTGACAATTTTGCTCGATCTCGACGCCGCCGACGGCAAGGGGCGACTTGACGCGTCGCGCACCCGATACGACAGACTCGAGGCGGAGGAACAGGATTTCCACGATCGAGTGCGCGTGGCCTACCTTGATCTAGCCGATGCCGAACCCGACCGTTTTCTCGTGCTGGATGCGACTGCATCGGTCGAGAAGATTGCGGCGGCGATCCGCAACCGCGTCTCAGCGCTTCTGACCTGAGCCTCAATAAGCTTGCGCGTATGTCGATCTGGGACGAGCTGACCGGACAGTCGGAGGCCATTGAAGTATTCCGCGCTGCCGCTGGCGATTCCGACGATGGCCGGCGGATCGGTAAACCCGATAGCGCGATGACGCATTCGTGGCTCATCACCGGGCCTCCCGGGTCGGGCCGATCGAACCTCGCGTTCGCGTTTGCCACGGCACTCCTGAGCCCAGGGGATCCCGA
>JBDTCD010000133.1:0-19704 GCA_039923755.1 Terrimesophilobacter sp.
GCTTTTCCCCGCCTCCACGGCGTCCCTCGAGCGTCGTCACGGGCTGGATTCCGCCCTCGCCATGCGACGGGCGATGATCGACACTGTCGCTGAGGTCGGGCGCGTTTCGGCTGCTGAGGGCATCGAGTGCGACTTCGCCTCCCGCGGAACACTTCTCTTCGCACGGTCAGTCCCACAACTTGCGCGAGCCCACGCCGAGGTGAAGGAAACCGAGCACTACGGTGTGGACCAGGTTCGTGACGTGGGTGAGCGCGCGCATCCCACCGGCACTCTGACGACCCTTCTCGAACCAGCGTGTGCCCGCCTTCACCCCGGCAAACTCGTGCGCGGTCTCGCGCGCGTAGTTGAGCGGATGGGTGCCACGATCGCCGAGCAGACCGAAGTGCTGTCGTGGGAACCACACAGTGTCACGACAACCCGAGGCGCCGTCACGGCTGGATCCATTGTGATCGCGACAGAAGGCTTCGGTGCGATGTTCGCGCAGACCCATCGACGCATCCTGCCGTTGTATTCACTCATGATCGCCACCGAACCATTGCCGGATTCTTTTTGGGATGAGATCGGCATCGAGCACGGTCATACCTTCAGCGACTTCCGCCACCTGCTCATCTACGGTCAGCGCACCGCTGACAACCGTTTCGCGTTCGGTGGCCGCGGAGCCCGCTACCACTGGGGAAGCGCCATCCGCTCCGGGTACGACCGGGCACCTCGAGTGTTCGAGCACCTCCGGCGTACACTCCTCGAACTGTTCCCTCAATCTGCGGATGCCGAAATCACCCATCGTTGGGGCGGCCCGATCGGGGTTCCCCGCGACTGGCATGCGGCGGTCGACGTCGACGCCGCATCTGGCGTGGTCTGGGCCGGTGGCTACGTCGGTGATGGACTCAGCACGACAAACCTCGCTGGACGCACAGTTGCCGACCTGGTGTCCGGCACAGACTCTGAACTCACTGACCTTCCGTGGGTCAACCACCGCTCACGCAACTGGGAACTGGAGCCACTTCGCTTCATCGGTGCCAACCTGGGCCTTTTCGCCATGGACATCGCCGACATGGAGGAACGCGTCACCAAGAGACCCTCCCTGGCCGCAAAAATCATGGCACCACTCGTTGGTGGTTGAGCGTGTCGGTGGTTGAGTCTGTCGGCGGCTGAGTCTGTCGGCGGTTGAGTCCCGGCACGTTACCCCTCGTCGACGAGTTCTTCATCGGTAAGGATTGGCCCAGCGAACTGGGCGTCATACAGCTTTGCGTAAGCACCGTTGGCGTTGAGCAGTTCATTGTGCGTTCCCTGCTCCACAATCTGGCCATCCTCCATCACGAGGATAAGGTCGGCATCGCGGATCGTGGAGAGCCTGTGAGCGATCACAAAGCTCGTCCGGTCACTGCGCAATGCCGCCATCGCGTGCTGCACAAGCACCTCCGTACGGGTGTCCACGGAGCTTGTCGCTTCATCCAAGATGAGCACGTTGGGTTTCGCGAGGAACGCGCGCGCAATCGTCAGTAACTGTTTTTCCCCCGCACTGACGTTGGTTGCTTCGTCATCCAACAGCGTGTCGTAGCCGTCCGGGAGAGTTTTCACGAAGCGGTCCACGTAGGTCGCGGTTGCCGCGTCGATGATCTCCTCTTCAGTGGCATCCGGCCGGCCGTAGGCGATGTTGTCCCGGATAGTGCCCGCGAACAACCAGGTGTCCTGGAGGACCATGCCGATACGAGTACGCAGGTCGTCTCGAGTCATCGTGGCGATATCCACGCCGTCCAGTGTGATCCGACCCGAGTTCAGTTCATAGAACCGCATGATGAGGTTCACCAGCGTTGTCTTGCCCGCACCCGTCGGCCCCACGATCGCAATCGTGTGGCCCGGGTCCGCAACGAGGTTTACGTGTTCGATAAGAGGTTTGTCCTCCGTGTAGCGGAAGGACACATCCTTGAACTCGAGACGGCCGCTCGTCACAGTCGGCGACTGGGCGGGCTCCGCATCATCGCTTTGCTCATCGGCATCCAGAAGCTCGAAGACGCGCTCGGCAGACGCCACCCCGGACTGCAGGAGGTTGGCCATACTGCCGAGCTGTGTCACCGGCTGGGTGAACTGGCGGGAGTACTGGATGAACGCCTGGATGTCGCCGATGCTCATCGAACCGGCCGAGACCAGTAGGCCGCCGACAACGGCGATAGCGACGTAGACGAGGTTACCGACGAACATCATCGACGGCATGATGATTCCGGAGACGAACTGGGCTCCGAAACTTGCCTGGTAGAGCTCCTCGTTTTTGTTGCTGAAGACCGTTGCTACCTCTTTCTGGCGACCGAAAACCTTGACGAGCGCGTGGCCAGTGAAGTTCTCCTCGATTTGCGCGTTCAGTTCCCCCGTGTACTTCCACTGCGCCACGAACATCCTCTGCGACCTCTTGGCGATCACCACGGTGATGACGATGGACAACGGAATCGTGATGATCGCAATCAGTGTCAGCAGCGGAGAGGTAAGAAGCATCATGGTGAGTACGCCGATGACCATAAGCAACGACGTGACGATCTGGCTCAGCGTCTGCTGGAGGCTCTGAGAGATGTTGTCAATGTCATTCGTCACGCGGCTGAGGAGTTCACCGCGCGGCGTCTTGTCGAAGTAACTGAGTGGGAGTCGATTGATCTTCTTTTCGATGTCTTCCCGCATCCGGTACACGGTGGCCTGCACGACGTCGTTGAGCACGTATGCCTGCAACCAGCCGAAAACAGAAGACAAGATGTAGAGCGCGAGCACCCAGATCAGAATCATCGAGAGTGCGTGGAAGTCAATACCGATCCCAGGAGTGAGATGCATGCCGCTGAGGAGATCCGCCTGACCGCTTTCACCCTTCGCCCGAAGGCCGGCGATGATTTGCGCCTTGGTAACTCCGGCGGGGAGTGCCTTCGAAATCGCTCCCTCGAAGATGAGGGTTGTGCCATTGCCAAGGAGTTTAGGGCCGATGACGGTCATCGTCACGCTGGCCACCGCGAGAATGAGTACCCAAAGGACGCGCATCCACTCGGGCCGCAGTCGCCGGATCAGCCTTTTGGCAGACGGGCCGAAGTTCAGCGACTTCTCGGCCGGCATCCTCGCCCCTCCGAAGGGACCACCGCCCATCGGACCGCGCCCCGGGGGCCTTGCCGGCGTGCTGGTCTGCTTGTCGTCGCTCATACTGCTTCCTCCGCCGTGAGTTGTGACGACACGATTTCGGCGTACGTCCTATTGTTCTCTCTGAGTTCGTTGTGTGTTCCGATTCCGACGATCTCGCCGTTCTCCAGCACGATGATTTGATCGGCATCGATGATCGTTGACACGCGCTGGGCGACGACAATCATCGTTGCGCCCTTAACTTTTCGTTTCAAGGCTTGTCTCAACCGGGCGTCGGTGCCGGTATCCAGTGCGGAGAACGAATCGTCGAACACAAAGATCTCGGGCTTCTTCACGAGCGCCCTCGCGATAGCCAACCGTTGGCGCTGCCCGCCGGACACGTTCGTTCCTCCCTGCGAGATCGACGCTTCCAACCCGCCGTCCATCTCGGAAACGAAGTCCCTGGCCTGCGCGATGTCGAGTGCGTCCCACAGGTCGTCATCCGTGGCATCTGGATTCCCATAGCGCAGATTCGTGGCCACCGTCCCAGAGAACAAGTAGGGCTTCTGCGGGACGAGCCCAATGAGGCTCCACAGAAGGTCAGGATCAAGTTCGCGCACGTCCATGCCGTCGACCAGAACAGACCCGCCTGTCACGTCGAACAGGCGTGGCAGCAAGTTGATGAGCGTCGTCTTCCCCGATCCGGTGCTTCCGATGATCGCGGTCATCTTTCCCGGCCTCACCGCGAACGTGACGTTCTTCAACACCGGTTCCTCTGCGCCTGGATACTGGAACGACGCGTCGAGGAATTCGACTGTGCCGACCTCGGAGACGGACATTACGGGAAATTTCGGTAGCGTTACCGAGGTCTTCGTGTCGAGTACTTCCCCGATCCGGTCAGCACTGACCGCAGCCCTTGGTAGAAGGATGCCCATGAACGTCGCCATCATGACACCCATCAGGATCTGCATGATGTACTGCATGAAGGCCATCAGGGTGCCCACCTGAATGTGCCCTTCACCGACGCGGATACCACCGAACCAGATGACCGCAACGGTCGACACATTCATCACGAGCATCACGGTGGGGAACATGAGGGCAAACAAGCGCCCGGCACTGATGGCGGTGTGCGTGAGCTCACGGTTGGCGACAGCAAACCGATCGGTCTCGTGCCCCTCGCGCACGAACGCGCGAATAACCCTGATTCCCGTGAGTTGCTCACGCAGAACGAGATTTACCCTGTCGATGCGCTTTTGCATGAGTCGGAAGAGCGGCACCATCCGCACCATGATGAACCCGACCGCAACCAACAGGACGGGAATGCTCACGGCCATGAGCCAGGAGAGCCCGACATCCTGCTGCAGCGCCATGATGACGCCGCCGATCGCCAGCATTGGGGCGGAAACGAACAACGTAAGACTCATGAGGGCGACCATCTGCACCTGTTGAACATCGTTGGTCGTTCGCGTAATGAGCGAGGGAGCACCGAACTGTGCCACCTCGCGCTCGGAGAACTCGCTCACGGTCTGGAAAATTCCACTGCGCAGATCGCGGCCGAGCGACATGGCGACTTTCGCTCCGAAATACACCGCAATGATCGCGCACACGATCTGCAACAGTGTGATGCCCAGCATCACGGCACCCACATTGAAAATGTACGGGATGTCGCCTTTGGCGATGCCGTTGTCGACGATGTCAGCGTTCAGGCTGGGCAGGTAGAGCGAGGCAAGCGATTGGGCGAGCTGGAAGACGCCCACTGCGACGAGCATGGGCCAGTACTTCCTGAGGTACCGGCGAAGGATCTTGAGCAGCATGGGTTTCAGCCCTGGCTTTCTGTGGTGGGAATGGCGGGTGTGCCGGCGATGCCGTAAAGAACTATGTTGGCGAGCTCGCGTGAGCTGAACTCCATGCCGAGGTTGAGGTGTGGGAATGATGCCGCAAAGGTGACGAGGCGGATGACGTGAGCGGCCCGAGCGGCCGGGAGGTTCAATTCGCTCAGTTGAGGGGCCAGCACTTCCGAAATGATCTCGGCAAACACGTGCTGTTCGTTCGGTGCATGCTGGCGCGGACCGCCGATCGCCGCCATGACCTGAAAGATTTCGCTGAAACGGTTCTGCATGAGGACGACGATCCGGAGGACTTTGTCATCGAGAGGAAGGTCAGCAGATATTAATCCCAATCCTCGCCGCAGCGGTTCAGGGTCGAGGAACTTGGCAATCGCCGCCTCGATCAGGGATTCCTTGTCGCCGAAAGCACGGAAGATCGTACCCTCCGCAATCCCCGCTGCTTCAGCGATTTGTTTCGAGGTGACTGCCCTTCCGTGAACAATCAGCAAGGGAATCACGGCATCGATGATCGATGCCTGGCGATCCTCAACGGAAAGCGGACGCGCGCGAACGCTTGTTTCAGCCTCCCGTTTCGAAAATTTCACAAAATCAACTATAAGTGAGTGAGTACTCACTCCGCAAGTCGGAATTGCCTGGATTCGTGTCGTGGGGGTGGCGAGCGTGGCGAACGTAGTATCGAAGGAGGTAAAACCGAGGCAAGGAGAATGCGGATGTCGGCGGCAGTCAGCTACCAGGAATATGGCGGACCAGAGGTCCTTGAGGTTATCGACGTTCCCGAGACCCATGCCGGTCCCGGCGAGGTTCGCGTCGCGGTGCGGGCTGCGGGCCTCAACCCTTTCGACTTTAAGGTGCGCAGGGGAGGATACATCCCGAACCATTCGCTGCCCTCCCGTCAAGGGGCGGAGTTCGCTGGGGTCATCGATGAGGTTGGCGATGGCGTTCAGGACTGGGCCGTGGGTGACGAGGTTCTCGGATGGATAAATCGCGGTGCACAGGCGGAGTACGTTGTTGTGCCGCAAGCGCAGGTTGCAGCGAAGCCCGAAGGGCTCGACTGGGGCGTAGCCGGGAGCATCGGACTCGTCGCCAATACTGCCAAGCGGTCAGTTGACTCACTCGCCCTCGGACCCGACGACACTGTGCTCGTGACCGCAGCAGCAGGCGGTGTCGGGATCATGACGGTGCAATTCGTGAAAGCGACAGGAGCGACCGTCGTTGGTACGGCGAGCGAGGCTCACCATGATGCTCTCAGGGAGTTGGGGGTGATTCCTGTGGCATACGGGGAAGGAGAGTTGGACCGACTCCGGGCTGCATCCCCTAACGGATACACCGCGGCCCTCGACACCATCGGCGGAGACGCAATTCGCACCGCACTCGCGCTGGGCATTTCTCCGGAGAAGGTGAACACCGTCGCCGATCATGGAGCAATCGAAGAATTCGGTGTCCAGGGCATCGGCGGCGGCAAGAAGACCTCAGCCGAACTTGCCGAGTTTGCTCGGCAGGCTGCCGAGGGCGAGCTCATCGTCCCGATTCGGAGCACCTACCACCTGCCGGATGTCGTTGACGCGTTCCGCGACCTCGAAACCGGTCACGGCCTTGGGAAAGTCGTCCTCCTCATCCCTTGATCCGCTGATCCGCAGGCCTTTATTACCTCTCAGGCGAAGATCGCATCGATGTCGGCGAGGGCGGCAACATCCGGCACCCAGGCGGTCGCGGCCGCCGCATTCTGCCGAACCTGATCGGGCGTTGTCGCCCCGGCGATGACGCTGGCAAGGTTCGGTTGCGCGAGGAGCCATCCGAACGTGGCCTCAAGCATCGAGACACCGCGACGGTCGCAAAATTCCTGGAACTTCTCCACGGCATCCCAATTCGCACGCTCGAGCAGGTATCGCTTCTCCGTCGTGACCCGCGCCCCTTCCGGCCCGCCGTCTCGGGTGTACTTGCCGCTGAGAATACCGTTGTAGAGCGGGAAGTACGGTAGGAACCCGAGGCCGAACTGTCGTACAGCGGGCAGCACGTCGGCCTCGACTCCGCGGGACAGCAGGCTGTACTCGTTCTGCGCGGAGATGAAGCGCGGATGCCGTTCCAGCCGGGCGGTCAGTTCCGCCTCGGCGATCTGCCAGCCTGCGAGATTCGAATGCCCGTAGTAGCGGATCTTGCCGTCCGCGACAAGTTCATCGAGCGCGGCGAGTGTCTCATCGATTGGGGTGTGGGGGTCTGGCTCGTGCAGTTGGTAGAGGTCGATCCAGTCGGTCTGCAGTCGGCGTAATGATGACTCGACGGCGATGCGAATGTAGCGGCGCGATCCTCGAGCACCCCATTCCGGACCGTTTGCACCCTGCATGTCCATACCGAACTTGGTCGCAAGAATGATCCCGTCGCGCTTCCCGTCCAGCGAAACGCCCATCAGGGTCTCGCTCAGTCCGCAATCCCTGCCGTAGATGTCGGCGGTGTCGAAGAAGGTTACTCCGGCGTCAATCGCCGCGTTGATGACCTCTGTTGTCCCCTCCTGGGTCTCGGTCGCCGTGCCCGCACGGCCGAAATTGTTGCATCCAAGCCCGCTCGTCGACACTCTGAGGCCCGAAGGGCCAAGGTTGCGGTAGTGGATGGCAGGTGTCGACTCAGGCATACCTCTACGCTAGCCACTCCCCCACAGCCACGCTCATCACCGCACAGAGTCCCGTTAATGACATCGGACATCACGCGTCACGATCTGGGCCTACTGTCGAGACATGCCCAACAACACCCCACCTGCCTGGCTGTGCCGAGTCGACAGCCCCATCGGTCGTCTCGAACTCACGAGCGACACAAAGTCCCTGACCACTCTCACGATCGAGCGCGAAGGACGGTTGCCCTTCGATTCGCTTCCGGAAACATCGAATCGGGTTCTCGACCGAGCCGCACGCCAACTTGACGAATACTTCGGCGGCCGCCGCCGGTCCTTCTCGATACCGCTCGCCGCTCGTGGAACCGAGTTTCAGCATGCGATTTGGGACCAGCTGACCGCGCTCGAGTGGGGAGAAGTGACCACGTACGGTGAATTGGGTTTGGGAACCGGTCGAGCCACTGCTGGGCGCGCGGTCGGCGGTGCAATCGGAGCAAACCCGATCCCGATCATCGTGCCCTGCCACCGTGTGCTCGGATCCGACGGCCGGATCACCGGCTACAGCGGCGGAGCCGGAATCCCAACCAAGCTGTGGCTCCTCGAACACGAAGGCATCCTGTTGGCCGCCTAAACAGTGAGCAGCAACTCGCCGTTGCCGTCGGACATGCTGCTTTCTTCCAGCCGGACTGAATGGTCCGACGTCCAGGCAAGGAGCGACTCGACACTCGGATGGTCTATTCCCGCGAGAAGGAGTGCTCGCAACAACTCGCCCTTGCTCTTCTTATTGACGTGGTTGAGTGCCCGCCGGGAACCATCCGCATCGCGGGTCACTACCCGCAGAAAACGCGATGATGGTGAGGCTGGTCCGAGCGCAACGTACGCCTCAGAGCGGAAGTCCAGCAGAAGGCCGTCAAGACTTGCGAGCTCCCGTTCGATGGCGTTCCTCCAGTGCGAGCCCAGGGGATGTCCTGGGATGCGGGAATCGTGTGACAAGCGATATGCGGGGATCGGATCCATCGCGCGCAGGAGCCCAAACAGTGCAGAGTGGATGATGACCCGCTCCGCAGCGAACTCCCGCGCCGAAGATCCAAGGCTATCGGCATCCAGAGCGTCATAGAGAACGCCCGTGTAGCGATCCAGGGCGGGGATCACGGGGGAACGGCGAATGGCCCGATTTCGCTCTACCTCGGCCTGCTGTGTCGGCCCCAGATGCAACGCTGCCGACATGGTGCGGCGATTGGCCGACAATGAACGTACCGCTTTAAGCATCGATCGACGAGCCGGGTTCAGGCCCGGAAACCCGAGCGCCGTGAGATCGAGCGCGCTCCCCTCGGCTCCCCCATCGCGCTTGGTTTCAGAGGGAGGAAGAAGAACGTGCACTAATGCGCAGAGGAAGCAGAGGAATCGGCATGCAGAAGCTCGGCGTTGCGGGCAACGACCGTGACCATGTCGTGCTCGACCGACAGGAATCCATCCTCGGCGCTCACTTTGACGACCGAACCGTCCTCAAGCGTGATGCGCACTTCACCGGTATCGAGGATCGCCAATACCGGTTCGTGCCCGCGGAGGATTCCGATCTCACCGATCATGGTCCGTGCGACCAGTTGTTTCGCTTCGCCGGTCCACACTTCTTTCTCGGCGGAGACGACGCTCACGTTGAGTCCGGCCATGATCAGCCATTCTCCTTCTGGATTTGCGCCCAGCGCTCCTCGACATCCGAAATTCCGCCGACGTTGAAGAATGCCTGCTCAGCCACGCTGTCAAAGTCTCCGCGGCAGATCGCGTCGAATGACTCGATCGTCTCCTTCAGCGGAACTGTAGAGCCCTCGACACCGGTGAACTTCTTCGCCATGTACGTGTTCTGGGAGAGGAACTGCTCAAGGCGACGCGCCCGCGCCACAGTGATCTTGTCTTCCTCTGAAAGTTCATCAACACCAAGGATCGCGATGATCTCCTGCAGTTCCTTGTTCTTCTGGAGGATCTGCTTAACCGTGGTCGCAACGCGGTAGTGATCGGCGCCCAGGTACCTCGGGTCGAGAATACGGCTGGTCGAGGTGAGCGGATCCACAGCGGGGTAGAGTCCCTTCGACGCGATTTCTCGGCTCAGCGCAGTGGTCGCGTCAAGGTGCGCGAACGTCGTGGCTGGGGCAGGGTCGGTGTAGTCGTCGGCAGGAACGTAGATAGCCTGAAGCGACGTAATCGAGTGACCACGGGTCGAGGTGATGCGCTCCTGCAAAATACCCATCTCATCCGCGAGGTTCGGCTGGTAACCCACGGCGGACGGCATACGACCGAGAAGGGTTGAGACCTCGGAGCCCGCCTGCGTGAAACGGAAGATGTTGTCGATGAACAACAACACATCCTGCTTCTGCACGTCACGGAAATACTCCGCCATGGTTAGCGCAGAAAGGGCAACGCGAAGACGCGTTCCCGGCGGCTCATCCATCTGGCCAAACACGAGCGCGGTCTTGTCGAAGACGCCCGCCTCTTCCATTTCATGGATGAGGTCGTTACCTTCACGGGTGCGCTCACCGACACCGGCGAACACCGAAACACCACCGTGGTTCTGAGCGACGCGCTGGATCATCTCTTGGATGAGGACAGTCTTACCGACACCGGCGCCACCGAACAGGCCGATCTTTCCACCGAGTACATACGGGGTGAGGAGGTCGATGACCTTGATTCCCGTTTCGAACAGCTGGGTCTTGGACTCGAGCTGGTCGAAGGCAGGTGGCTTGCGGTGAATGGGCCACCGCTCGGTAATCTCAATCTTTTCGCCGGGTGCCGCGTTCAGGATCTCGCCGATGACGTTGAACACTCTGCCCTTGGTCACGTCACCCACGGGTACAGAAATGGGAGCACCGGTATCGCGTACTTCCTGACCGCGAACCAGACCGTCCGTGGGTTTGAGTGAGATTGCGCGGACAACGTCGTCGCCGAGGTGCTGAGCAACTTCCAGCGTGATCTCGTGTGCGTCGCCGGCAAGGGTAATGGTCGTTTTCAGCGCGTTGTACATCGCGGGGATTGCATCGTGCGGGAACTCGATGTCCACCACGGGGCCGGTAACTCGTGAGATGCGGCCCACGGCTCCGGCCTTTGTCGGCTGTTCTTTCGCCGCGGCACTCTTGCGTGCAGCGGGCTTCGTCGCGGCAGGCTTCTTTGCGGCGGGCTTCTTCTGGGCCGGAGCTGTCGTCGTCATGGCTATCCTGTTTCTCCTGTGTTGGCTATTTCGCCGAGGCGAGGGCGTCTGCGCCGCCCACGATCTCGGAAATCTGCTGGGTAATCTCGGACTGGCGAGCGTTGTTCGCCAGTCTCGTGTAGTCCTTGATGAGCTTGTCGGCGTTATCGCTGGCCGACTTCATCGCCTTCTGGGTCGCGGCATGCTTGCTGGCAGCGGACTGCAGCATCGCGTTGAAAATGCGGCTCTCGATGTAGACCGGCAGCAACGCATCCAGCACATCGTCAACGTCGGGTTCGAATTCGTAGAGCGGCATGGCAACGTGCTCCCCCGGCTCCTCTACCCCCTCAACGACTTCAAGTGGAAGCAGCCGAACAACTTCGGGTGTTTGCGTGAGCATGCTCACGAAGCGGTTGTACACAATGTGGATCTCGTCGACCCCGCCCTCGGCTGCCGGCTGAAGGAAGCGGGCGACCAGCGCCTCGCCGATCTCGTGCGCCGTTGACGATTCGGGGTTGTCCGTTCCGCCGACCCAGTACTGCTCGATCGGGCGCTTGCGGAAATTGAAGTACGCGATCGCCTTGCGTCCGACGAGGTAGTGGACGACGTCCTTACCCTCCGAACGTAAGCGGGCCGCGAGTTCCCCGGCTTCCCTGACCACGTTCGTGTTGAACGCACCGGCAAGACCGCGGTCAGACGAGAAAATCAGGATCGCCGCGCGTTCGATCTTCTCGGGCTCCGTCGTCAACACGTGATCGACATTCGAGTAGGTGGCAAGCGCCGACACCGCGCGGGTCACCGCACGCGAATAGGGCCCGGATGCCGCAACGCGCTGTTGTGCTTTTTGGATGCGCGATGCGGCGATGAGCTCCATCGCCTTGGTGATCTTCTTGGTCGTCTGGGCAGACTTAATCTTCTGCCGGTAGACCCGAAGTTGTGCTCCCATTGTTTTCTACCGACGCTTCTTCACGATTTGTTCTTGCGCGATGTCCTCTGGGGCGATCTCTTCGAACTCTTCGGTGCCAGCCGAGATCAGCGGCTTGCCCTCGCCCGTCTGGAACTCGAGCTTGAACTTGTCCACCGCTTTGTCCAGCGCTTCGACGGTCTTGTCATCGAGGACATTCGTGTCGCGCAGGGTGTCGAGCACTTTGGTCTTGCGGCCCAGGTAGTCGAGCAATTCGCGCTCGAACCGGAGGATGTCTTCCACCGGAACCTCATCGAGCTTGCCGTTGGTGCCAGCCCAGATCGACACGACCTGATCTTCGACCGGGTACGGCGAGTACTGCGGCTGCTTGAGGAGCTCGGTCAGGCGAGCACCACGCGCAAGCTGGCGTCGGCTGGCCGCATCCAGGTCGGACGCGAACATTGCAAACGCCTCGAGCGAGCGATACTGCGCTAGCTCGATTTTGAGGGTACCGGACACCTTCTTGATGCTCTTGACCTGTGCGTCACCTCCCACACGCGACACCGAGATTCCGACGTCCACGGCCGGACGCTGGTTTGCGTTGAACAGGTCCGACTGGAGGAAGATCTGCCCATCGGTGATGGAGATGACGTTGGTCGGGATGTAGGCCGCGACGTCATTCGCCTTCGTTTCGATGATCGGCAAACCGGTCATGGAGCCAGCACCGAGCTCGTCGGAGAGCTTCGCACAGCGTTCGAGCAGTCGAGAGTGCAGGTAGAAGACATCGCCGGGGTACGCCTCACGTCCCGGCGGGCGACGCAGAAGCAGCGACACGGCGCGGTAGGCCTCAGCCTGCTTTGACAGGTCGTCGAACACGATGAGGACGTGCTTGCCACCGTACATCCAGTGCTGGCCAATGGCGCTGCCGGTGTATGGGGCGAGGTACTTGAAGCCTGCCGCATCCGATGCCGGGCTCGCGACGATGGTGGTGTATTCGAGCGCTCCGGCGTCCTCGAGGGCGCCCTTGACGCTCGCGATCGTCGAGCCCTTCTGGCCGATCGCGACGTAGATGCAGCGGACCTGCTTGTTGACGTCGCCGGATTCCCAGTTCGCCTTCTGGTTGATGATCGTGTCGATCGCGATAGCGGTCTTGCCGGTCTGACGGTCGCCAATGATGAGCTGGCGCTGTCCGCGACCGATCGGGATCATCGCGTCAATGGCCTTGATACCGGTCTGCATGGGCTCGTGGACGCTCTTGCGCTGCATGACGCCAGGCGCCTGAAGTTCAAGGGCGCGACGGCCTTCAGCCTTGATGTCGCCGAGGCCGTCGATCGGGTTGCCCAGCGGGTCGACAACGCGGCCAAGGTAGCCGTCGCCGACAGGAACGGACAGCACCTCACCAGTGCGGGTGACTTCCATGCCTTCCGCAATGCCGCCAAACTCGCCCAGGATGACGACACCGATTTCGCTCTCGTCGAGGTTCAGCGCAAGTCCAAGAGTGCCGTCTGCGAAGCGCAGGAGCTCGTTCGCCATCGCGCCGGGGAGGCCTTCGACGTGCGCGATACCATCCGCGGTGTCGATCACGTAACCGACCTCGGTCGCTCCGGCCTTACCGGGCTCGTACGACTTTGCGAAGTCCTGGAGAGCGTCGCGGATCTCGTCGGGGCTGATCGTCAGTTCTGCCATTGTCTTTCCTCTGCATTGCGGGGCACGAAGGCCCCTCGGTAATTCTCAGCCGCTATCCGGCGAGCTGAAGTCTTAGGTCTTTCAATCGCGTAGCGACCGAGTCATCGATCACGTCGCTGCCCACAGCGACCCGAACGCCACCGATGATTGCCGGATCGATGACCTGGTTGATGCGCAGGTCTCCGTACTTCTTGGCAAGACCGCTGCGAAGGCGGTCAAGCTGTGCATTGCTGAGCGGTGCAGCAACAGTCACGGTCGCCACGGCCAGCGCCGACTGGTCGGCGATGACTTCTGCCGCGTGCTTGACGAGCGCGCCGATGCGGCGTCCAAGCGGCTGCCGCACGAGGTGGCTGAGGATCGCTATCGTCTGCGCACTCGCGCGCCCTTTGAGCAGGCGCTCGACCAGAGCCGCTTTAGCGGCCGGGTCCCCAAGTTTGCTGCCGACAGCGAGTTCAAGCTCGGCGTTTGATGCGACGAGCTGGCCGAACTCGAAAAGTTCGGAGGGAATGTCCACTGCCGCACGTTTTGAGATCGGACGGACTGACGATGCCATGACGCGCAGTCCCACTTCCTCGAGTCCGGTGAGGAAATCCGAGGATTCAGACCACCGGCTCCGCGCGAGGCCGGCAATGAGATCGCGAGCATCCGAACCCAGTGAGCCAAAGACGGAACCAACCAGCGCCGCTTTGTCCTCAGGGTTAGCAGACGGCTCCGTTAGCGCAACAAGCAATTGGCCGGAGCCTGCCACAGCACGGGCTGCAGAGAAAATCTCCTCGCCCACGGCCAGTGTCGCGGCCGAGGAGCGGGCGGCGATAGCCACCTTTGCCGCGGCAACCGCTTCCCTGGTTGCTGATCCCATTTACTTGCCTGCTTTCGCCGACGAATCCGCCTCAAGGTCGGCGAGGAAACGATCAACGATCGCCGCAGACTTTTTGTCGTCCTCAAGACTCGCCCCGATGACACCGGAAGCAAGACTCAAGGCAAGCGTTCCGACCTCGCCACGAAGGGAGTTCAGTGCGTTCTGGCGCTCAACCTCGATCGTCGCGAGCGCTGCTGCATTGATGCGCGCGGCCTCGGCCTGAGCCTGCTCTTTGAGTTCAACGAGAATTCGCACGCCGTCAGCACGAGCCTGCTCCCGAATCTTTGCGGCCTCGGTACGCGCGTCCTTAAGTGCTTCCTCGAACTGGTCCTTGGTGGACGCGGCCTCGGCCTGTGCCTTCTCTGCACGCGCAATGCCACCTTCGATGGCATCGCGTCGTGCGTCGAGCGCACGGTTGATGTTGGGCAAGACGACCCGGATGATCACGACCAGCACGACGACGAAGGCGACCGTGCCCCAGATCAGGTCGGGCAACTCCGGCAGGAGGATGCTATGTTCCGCCGCTGGTGCGGCCGGATCGGCCGCCGCGAGGGTGAATGCGACGTGCACTCAGTACTCCTTTGGATCGTTGGGACGAATGCTTACGGTGCGGGGAAGGGGATGAACGCGACGCCGATCGCGATGAAGCACAGTGCCTCCGTGATGGCGATACCGATCCACATCAGAGTCTGGAGACGGCCAGCGAGCTCGGGTTGGCGCGCAACCGACTCGACCGTCTTGCCGACGATGATGCCGACTCCGGTACCGGAGCCGATGGCCGCAAGGCCGAAGGCGAGCGGTGCGATGTGTCCGACGAGATTCATGATGTTCCTTTCGAGGTGATGCGTGAAGCCTGGGGCTCAATGCCCGTCGGCCAAAGCCAGCTGAATGTAGATGGCGGTGAGGATGGCAAAGATGTACGCCTGCAGAGCGGCGACGAAGAGTTCCAGGACGGTGAAAGCAATACCGAGCAGGAGCGTCCCGGCTCCAATCAAGCCCAAGGCGTTCCCGCTGACGAGCAGCGTGTAGAAGAAGCCCGTCGCGAGGAAGCACAGTGCGAGCAGCATGTGCCCTGCGACCATGTTCATGGTGAGCCGGAGGGTGAGCGTGATTGGGCGGACGATGAAGGTCGACAACACCTCGAGGACCGCGATGATCGGCTTGAGGAAGACGGGCACCCCAGGAAGCCAAAGGGCGTTCTTGAAGAAGTGACCGACGCCGAATTTACGGATACCCGCGTACATGAAGGCCACATAGGCGATGACCGCGAGGAGGAGAGCCTGACCGATGAGACCCGTGCTGGCAATCTGCAGCCCGGGGATCGTGCCCGTGAGATTGAGCGCGAGGGTCAGGAAGAAGATCGTCATGATCAGCGGGGCGAACCGCTTGCCTTCCTTCTCGCCGAGGGTGTCGATCGCGATGCCCTTCCGCGCAAAGTCGATGGCGAACTCCATCACGGACTGTCCGCGACTCGGAATGAGCTTGAGCTTCCGCGTACCGAGCCACAGCACAAGAACAAGGACCAGAACCGCGAGGAGCCGGATGAGCAGGATGCGGTTGAGCTCGAAGGGTGTACCTGCGAAGAGGATTACGGGCGGGAAGTACTCGTCGATCGAAGGACCAACGAAATTGCCGCCGCCGGAACCATCAGCCGCGGCAAGGAGCGTCGAGGTCAGGATGGTGGCGAGCAGAATGTACTCCAGACATGGGGCGCGATGCGCAGCCTTCGGAAGGAAAAAACCTCCATAACCCTATCAAGAATTTGGCGCTGGTTTTTCCGCTGGGTTCGGTCCCTCGCCGGGCAAAGTGACCTCCACATAGGGAACACGGCTTGTCTGGAGCGCAATGACATCGACGACCAGTAGCGCAACGACCGCGGTAAGCGAGGCTATCGAGAACACGGTCGGGTCGAGCCAGGACTGGCCTCTCAACCAGATAGCGAAAGCGATGAACACTATGAGCTTCACGAACCATGTGCCCATGACGATTGCAAAGAACCGAACATCAGGCGGGGGCGCATCTTTAGTCACCTTTGTCGCCACGAGGAGGCTCGCCGCCGTGAGGCCCATGAAGATCATGGCAAGCCCGGCACCCATGAGCGCGCTGTAAACGCCTGGCGGCCCGACAATGAGGTAGCCAATAAGTGACCCCGCAACAGCGATCCCGAGGGTCACGACGGCACCATACCTCAGCGCTCTCGAGTAGACAGGAGCGGTAGCGGGATGTGGAGACGACTCCCGACCACGCCTCCGGGGCAAGTTGGTCACGATGATGTTCCTTTCGTCCTCGGAGCGCGACTCGTCGGGCGCTCCGGCGCGATGGGGTCGCTATCACGTGTTCCCTGGTCGGCGGGCGTCCGGCCGAGCAACCGCTTTCCCAGTGGCACAAGCGTCAGCATCGTCGTAACGACGAGGCCCACCGCGATGAACGCGAGAGACCACCCCCAGGGGACGAAGAGGAAACTCAACACACCAAGAGAAACGACAGCCGTCCAGGAATAGAAGATCAGGACGGCGTGAAGGTGCGTGTGTCCCATATCGAGCAGCCGGTGGTGAAGGTGCTTGCGATCCGCACTGAACGGTGACTTCCCCGCGCGAATTCTCCTGGTGACCGCGAGCATGAAGTCCAGGAGCGGGATCAGGAGGATGGCAAGCGGCAGCAGGATCGGAATGAACGCCGGTGCGAGCAGCTTGCCGGAATGCATCGAGTTCGGATCGATCTGCCCGGTCACGGAGATCGCCGACGTCGCCATGAGGAGTCCAACGAGCAAGGCCCCGGAGTCCCCCATGAAGAGCTTGGCCGGATGCCAGTTAAGCGGGAGGAAACCAAGACATGCGCCGATGAGGACTGCCGTGATGAGGGATGCGAGGTTGAAGTACTCCGCCTCACCGACCGTCCGAGCGAGCAGGTAGCTGTACACGAAGAACGCACCGTTCGCGATGATGGCAACGCCCGCAACCAGTCCATCGAGACCGTCGATGAAGTTCACCGCGTTCATCACGAGAACGACCGCACCGACCGTGAGGACCAAGCCGAGTACGGGTGGTACGACGGTGATCCCGCCGATGGGCATTGTCACCAATTGCACGCCCTGCCACACCAGAAGACCTGCGGCAATAATTTGCCCGGCGAGCTTGGTGAGCCAATCCAGATCCCAGATGTCGTCGGCGACACCGATCACGACGATGATGAATGCAGCAGCGAGTATCGCCACGATCTGGCCCGGCTTGGCGAACACCAGGTGGAACCAACTCACCTGGCTCGCCACGGCGAAGGCCACCAGAATGCCGAAAAACATCGCCACCCCGCCAAGACGCGGCGTCGGTGTGGAGTGCACATCCCGCTCCCGAATGGAGGGATACAGCTGGTATTTCGCGCTGAGCTTCCAGATTGCCCACGCCAGTCCCCACGTCACGACAGCGGAGATCACGCACACGAGGATGTAGAAGATCACCGGAGGGCCCCGTTCACTTCAAGACCTTGAAGATCGCCTCGTCCGGGATGGCTCCGTGTCTCACGATCGTCAGTTCCCGACCCAGCGCAACGCCCGTTGCATCAACGATTGTCGACCCAGGGTCGTTGCCGGGGGCGATGGTGAGACCAACCGGCCCACCGTCCAGATACACGGACACCAGGTCACCGAGAGCCTCGAAAGCTTCCTGCGCAGTGGAGGCTGCCGGCTGCCCTGTGAGATTCGCCGATGACACCGCGAGCGGGCCCGACTCGGAAAGCAGTTCCAGCGCGATGTCGTTGTTTGGCATCCGCAGTGCAACGGTGCCGTGGGTCTCACCCAGGTCCCACTTGAGTGAGTCGCGGGCGGCGACGATCAGGGTAAGTGCGCCGGGCCAGAATTCCTTGACCAATGCGCGAGCGCCGTCGGGAACGTTTTCCGCGAGCGCATCGAGCGTCGGGATACCGGGGATGAGTACCGGCGGTGGCGCTTCGCGACCTCGGCCCTTGGCCTCGAGCAGTCGACGAACGGCCGCAGCATTGAACGCGTCACAACCGATGCCGTACACGGTGTCGGTGGGAAGAACGATGAGTTCGCCCATGCCGAGCGCCTGCCGCGCCAGCCGCATACCGGTAAGGAGCTCGGCACTGTCCGAGCAGTCGTAGATGGTCGCCATGTCGTTTGCCATCCTACTTCGGGCAGACTGTACTTCCGGTGGCACCTCGACGGTGCAGTAAAGGAGCCTGTGCGTGGACCTCTACCTTTTCGACTTCGACGAGACGCTCTACGACTATGACTTCCGCATCCGCCTGCCCGCTCTCAGCCTGGTCACCGGAGTGAGCCAATACCGGCTCGCGAAGGACTGGTGGTCTGCTGGCTTCGAAAAGCGCGCGGAAGCTGGCGAGTGGCCGACATCCGGCGAATACCTTGCCGAGTTCAACACACAGACTGGAGCGAACTTGACGCTGGAGAAGTGGCGCGAGACCAGAATGCTTGCGAGCACTCCCATTGCGGGGTCGATCGCGGCATTGCGCAGGGCATCCGAACTTGGAACGGTCGGAGTTCTCACCAACACCCCGTCGCCCTTCGGCGAATCTTTTGCGCTCATGGCACCGGATGTCGCGGAACTGGTCGGCGACAACGTTCTCGTGAGCAGTGACCTGGGCGTGCGGAAGCCGGACGCCGCGATCTATCTCAGGGCGCTCGAGAGATTCGGCGCCGACGCGGGAAACACGTTCTTCACCGACGATTCTGCCAACACCGTCGAGGGTGCGGCAGCGGTGGGCATTCAGAGCTACCAGATCGAGTGGGTCAAGGAGGTGCCGCAGACAGATGGGCTTATGGCCGCCATCACGGCATTCACCGACCGCAAGAGAGGCTGAGGCACGTCGTTGACGTCCGCGGTCGGTCAGCGCAGCGCCGTCGTCGCCCGGTCTCTGCCCAGGAGGTCGGGGTGAGTCGCGGCAGCACGCCAGCCGTCGCGCACCATCAGCGCGCGGATCGCGCCGCCCTGCAGTTCGCCGTGCTCGATGACGAGCGTTCCACCGGAATGAAGCAACCGCCAGGCTGTGCGTGAGAGAACCCTCACCACATCGAGACCGTCTTCACCGCCATAGAGGGCGATCGCCGGGTCGAACAGGCGTACTTCGGGATCTCGCGGAATCGCCTCCGACGGTACATAGGGGGGGTTCGAGATGACGACGGCAACGCGTCCGTCGAGTTCCGGGAACGCGTCGGCAAGGTCGCCAATCCGTAATTCGAGATTGGTCACGCCGGATTCCGCAATATTGCGCTTGGCCCAGGTGTGCGCCTCAGGCGAGAGTTCGACCGCGAATACGCGAGCGTGCGGAACTTCGATGGCCATGGCAATCGCAATCGCACCACTGCCGGTTCCAAGATCTACGGCGATGGGCTCCGCTACCGCAGCAGCGCGGAGGGCGTCGATCGCAAACTGGGCGACCTGCTCAGTCTCGGGCCGTGGCACGAAGACACCGGGACCCACGGCAAGCTCGAGACTGCGAAATGGGGCTTTCCCGGTGATGTGCTGGAGCGGTTCGCGTGCCGCGCGGCGAGCAACGAGTGCCTGGATC
>JBDTCD010000134.1:0-7228 GCA_039923755.1 Terrimesophilobacter sp.
TCGACCGGAGAATCGGGAACGGGCGCCGAAGTGGACAAGGTTCGCGCGGCCACCGCAATGGTTCGGGAGCGACTACCCGATGTTCCGGTGGATGGCCCCATCCAGTACGACGCGGCGGCCGATGTCGCGGTCGCCCGCGCGAAACTTCCCGACTCAGAAGTCGCCGGGCGTGCGACGGTGTTCATCTTTCCGGACCTGAACACCGGAAACAACACGTACAAGGCGGTTCAGCGAAGCGCGGGAGCGGTCGCGATTGGGCCGATCCTGCAGGGTCTCCGGCTGCCCGTCAACGACCTATCGCGTGGCGCCACCGTGCAGGACATCGTCAATACCATTGCCATTACCGCCATCCAGGCGCAGGCCGCTCGCCTATGAGTCGCACACCTCCAGGCCTGGCGCCATCGAGCCGCGTTCTCGTCGTCAACTCCGGTTCATCGTCGCTCAAATACCAACTTATCGACCTTGACGGGGAGCGCACGCTCGCCTCCGGTCTCATCGAGCGCATCGGGGAATCGCGTGGGTCGGTAAACGCGAGTGCCTCGGTGGCGGGAGGCGCTTCGGAGTCTCGGGTGTGGCGGGCGTCTACGGGCGGAGGCTCCAAAGCGCCTCCCGACACCGCCCGTGCAGAACCGGTCAAAGATCACACGGCTGCTTTCGGCCTCATGCTCGAGGGGCTTCAGGAACAAGGTATCGATCTTGATGAGCCGCTCGCTGCGATCGGGCACCGGGTCGTCCACGGCGGGGAACGGTTCGTCGAGCCCACCATCGTCACCGATGCCGTGCGACGCGAGATCGACGCGCTGTCGGTGCTCGCGCCACTTCACAATCCGTCAAACCTCGCAGGAATCGTCGCCGCAGGGGTCACCTTCCCCGGCATCCAGCAGGTCGCGGTGTTCGATACGGCATTCCATCGGACGCTGCCCGCCGTGGCGCGAACCTATGCGATCGACGCTGGGGTGGCCGAAGCGCAGGGCATCCGCCGGTTCGGGTTCCATGGAATCTCCTTCGACTACGTGTCGAGCGAGGCGGCCCGAGTTCTCGGGCGGCCACTCACAGAGTTGAAGCTCATCATCCTGCACCTCGGCAACGGTGCATCAGCGTGCGCGGTCGACGGCGGCCGGTCGGTGGAGACCTCGATGGGGATGACTCCGCTGGAAGGCTTGATGATGGGCACGCGCGGCGGCGACATCGACCCAGGGGTCCTTCTGCACCTGCAGCGCGAGGCGGGGCTTTCCGTTGACGACCTCGATCGCCTGTTGAACCACAACAGTGGGCTGTTCGGACTCGGAGGGTTCGGCGACATCCGCGACGTGCAGTCGGCGGCGAATGCAGGAGACGAGAGAGCGTGTTTGGCGTTCGGGGTGTATCTTCATCGGATCCGCGGCTACGTCGGAGCCTACCTCGCGCAACTCGGCGGTGCAGATGCCGTCGTCTTCACCGCCGGCGTGGGCGAGAACAATGCTTCCGTTCGCGCGGGCGCACTTGATGGGCTCGAATGGCTTGGCATCCGCGTCGAGAAGGAGCTCAACGAGTCGATATCGCGTTCGTCGCGCGCCATTTCCGCCCCGGATGCCAGAATCGCAGTGCTCGTCGTCCCCACGAATGAGGAGGTGGAGATCGCGCGGCAGTCGCTCGCACTTGTCAGAGCGTAGCGGCGGCACTAGAGCACGGCGGCACGTCGGTTCCTCCAAGTAGCATGGGGTGGTGGTCACCGCCCTGTATCGCCGTTATCGGCCAGAGACGTTCGCTGAACTGATCGGCCAGTCGCAGGTGACCGAACCGCTCATGACGGCGCTGCGAACGAACCGTGTGAATCACGCCTACCTTTTCAGCGGGCCGCGCGGGTGCGGGAAGACCACCTCGGCGCGAATTCTTGCCCGCTGCCTCAACTGCGTTGAAGGCCCCACCGACACTCCGTGCGGAGTGTGCCCGAGTTGTCGTGAGCTGTCACGGGACGGTGGCGGTTCGCTCGATGTTGTGGAAATTGACGCGGCAAGCCATAACGGTGTCGATGATGCCCGTGACCTGCGCGAGCGCGCCGTCTTCGCTCCCGCCCGCGACCGCTACAAGATCTTTATCCTCGACGAAGCGCACATGGTTACTCCCCAGGGATTCAATGCGCTGCTCAAAATCGTTGAAGAGCCACCGGAGCACGTCAAGTTCATCTTCGCAACGACGGAACCCGAGAAGGTCATCGGTACTATCCGCTCGCGCACCCACCATTATCCGTTTCGGCTCGTTCCGCCCGCGCAGATGCTCGAATACGTGCAGAGCATGTGCGAGAGCGAGAAAGTGACGGTTGCGCCCGGAGTCCTCCCGCTCGTCGTTCGCGCCGGCGGCGGCTCCGTGCGAGACACTCTCTCCCTGCTCGACCAGCTCATCGCGGGATCCGACAGCGACGTGATCGACTACGAGCGCGCGGTTGCGCTCCTCGGCTACACCCACTCGGCGCTTCTGAGCGAGGTCATCGACGCGATCGGCGCGCGGGATGCCGCAGCCGCGTTTTCCGGTGTCGACCGGGTGATCCAGACTGGCCAGGACCCGCGTCGATTCGTCGAGGACCTCCTTGAGCGACTGCGCGACCTCATCGTCGTTGGGGCGTTCTCGGACGGTGCAACCGGTGGCGCTGCTGCCGTGCTGCGCGGGATACCGCAGGATGAGCTGGACCAGATGGCAGTGCAGGCAGCACGATTCGGTGACGCAGAGCTCAGTAGAGCGGCGGATGTCGTCGGTACGGCCCTCACCGAGATGACGGGCGCGACCTCACCCCGACTGCACCTCGAACTCATGGTCGCCCGGATTCTCGTACCGGCTTCGGATGCTTCCGCACGCGGGACTCTCGCTCGGGTCGAGCGGTTGGAGCGACGGGTCGGCGTCGAGCAGAATCCGCTCCCCGAGGAGCCTGGCGTGCGTTACGAAGGACACTCCGGCGTCTCGCGTACGAACCTGACCGCCGAGACGGCGGTCAGCGATGGCGTCGTCAGCGAAGGCGAGAAATCGCCTTCGCCCCTAGGGGCTAGCGCGCAGGTTTCCTTCCAGCAGCTCGTCGATTCGTGGTCGGAGGTGCTCGAGGTCGTTGGCAAAAAGAAACGGGCGGCATGGGCCGTTGCCTTCACCGCCAGGCCGATGGGGCTCAAGGATGACGTCCTCGCTCTCGCGTTCCCGAGCCAGAACGATGTCGAGAATTTCCGTAAACCGCAATCCGCTGAACAGAGTGTCAGTGAAATCCTTCGGAATGCGATCATTGAGGTCCTCGGCATCCGGGTGAAATTCATCGCTAAGGCGGTGGCCTCCGCTGTGGACGTCGACCCGCCGGAGCCAACCGAGTCATCCCTCGAGCCGGAGCCTCCGATCGAGGCCGAAGGGTGGGCGGTGACAGCGATTCCCGCGCCCGAGGCTACACCGACATCGCGGGTGACAGCAGCGGCGCCGTCCGCCGACTCGACCTCCGCCGACTCGGCTTCCACCCATTTGGCTTCCACCCACTCGGCTTCCACCGCACAAGCAGGCAAACAGCGTTATGGGGAGGCGGTTGTTCGCGAGATCCTCGGTGCAAGCTTCATCGAAGAACAGACCATAGCCCCCCGCGTCACGCCGACACAGGAGCTCTGACCCGTGTACGAAGGCATAGTCCAGGAACTCATCGATGAGTTGGGTCGGCTTCCGGGGATCGGCCCGAAGTCTGCACAGCGCATCGCGTTCCACATCCTGCAGACCGAGTCATTCGACGTCTCGCGGCTCGCGGAAGTTCTCATCGAGGTTCGCGAGAAAGTCCGGTTCTGCGAGGTGTGCGGCAACGTGACCGAGCAGGAGCGCTGCATCATCTGCCGTGACCCGCGACGTTCGGCGGCCACGATTTGCGTCGTTGAAGAGGCGAAGGATGTCGCGGCGATTGAGCGCACTCGCGAGTTCAAAGGCCTCTACCACGTGCTGGGTGGTGCCATCAGCCCAATCGACGGAATCGGGCCGGAGGATCTGCGCATCCGCCAGCTCATGCAACGCCTCGCGGACGGGGACGTCACCGAAGTGATCATCGCCACAGATCCGAACCTGGAGGGCGAAGCAACAGCGAGTTATCTCAGCAGACTTCTCGTCCAGCCGAACCTCCGGGTGACCAGACTCGCATCCGGTTTGCCGGTCGGCGGCGATCTCGAATACGCCGATGAAGTGACACTGGGACGCGCCTTCGAAGGGCGCCGCGTAGTACAGGGTTGACGGCGGGTAGAATTCAGATTCCGCCACCGAATCGTCCTGGAGTCCTATGAGCCTCATCGTGCAGAAGTACGGCGGCTCGTCCGTGGCCGATGCTGGGAGCATCAAGCGCGTGGCCAAACGCATTGTCGAGACGCGCAAGGCAGGCAATGACGTGGTAGTTGTGGTCTCCGCGATGGGCGACATGACTGACGAACTCGTCGATTTGGCCACCGAAGTGGTACCGATTCCCTCCGGGCGCGAATTGGACATGCTCCTCACCGCGGGGGAGCGTATTTCCATGGCACTCCTGGCTATGGCGATCAAAGGCATGGGGTTCGACGCCCGCTCCTACACGGGGAGCCAGGCCGGAATGGCCACGGATGCACGGCACGGCAGCGCACGGATTGTCGAGGTAAATCCGACCCGCATCCGTGAGGCCATCGACGCGGGCGCGATTGCCATCGTCGCGGGTTTCCAGGGCTTCAATCGCGGCACAGGTGACATCACGACCCTCGGCCGCGGCGGATCAGATACCACTGCCGTCGCACTCGCTGCAGCACTCGGTGCGAAGGTATGCGAGATTTATACTGACGTTGACGGGGTGTTCACCGCAGATCCGCGCATCGTCCCATCGGCGCGCAAACTCGAGCGCGTCACGAGCGAAGAGATGCTCGAGCTTGCTGCAGCCGGAGCAAAGGTGCTCTATATTCGCGCAGTGGAATACGCCAGGCGTCACGGCGTGACCATTCATGTGCGGTCATCGTTTAACAACAATGAGGGGACGCTCGTCGTCAACCCCAAGGAGGGAGAGGCCGTGGAAGAGGCCATGATTGCGGGAATTGCGGTCGATCTGGGTGAGGCCAAGATCACCGTGGTCGGAGTCCCCGATGTCCCAGGCAAGGCGGCGGAGATCTTTACCATCGTTGCCACAACAGAAGCGAACATCGACATGATCGTGCAGAACGTGTCAGCCGCTGATACCGGGCTGACCGACATCTCCTTTACGCTCCCCATGGCGGATGGTGCTCGCGTCATGCAGACGCTCCTCAACGAAAAGGACCGCGTCGGCTTCGACAGCCTTCAGTACGACGACCAGATTGCGAAGCTCGCGCTGGTCGGAGCGGGAATGCGCACGAGCTCCGGGATCTCGGCAAAGCTGTTCACCGCGCTCTTCGAGGCCGGGGTCAACATCGAGATGATTTCCACAAGCGAGATTCGCATCTCCGTTGTGACGCGAGCGGACACCGTTGAGGATGCCGTGCGCGCCGTTCACACGGCCTTCGAACTTGATGGCGACGAGGTCGCCGTTGTTCACGCGGGGAGCGGACGATGACCGGCAGAATGAACGTCGGCATTGTCGGCGCTACGGGCCAGGTTGGCGCGGTGGTGCGCGAACTGCTGGAGGCAAGAAACTTCCCTGTTGCGAGCATCCGCTATTTCGCGTCGGCTCGATCTGCCGGCACCACTTTGCCTTGGAAGGGCGAGGAGATCGTTGTTGAGGATGCGGCGACAGCAGATCCGACCGGGCTGGACATCGCGATCTTTTCCGCCGGCGCGACGACGTCTAAGGCGCAGGCTCCGAGGTTTGCCGCAGCGGGGGCGACCGTCATCGACAATTCGTCAGCGTGGCGGATGGACCCGGATGTGCCGCTCGTGGTCAGCGAAGTCAACCCCCACGCGATCGGCGAAGCTCGCAAGGGCATTATCGCGAACCCCAATTGCACCACCATGGCCGCCATGCCGGTGATCAAAGTTCTCAGCGAGGAGGCCGGGCTGACCCGACTTATCGTGAGCACCTACCAGGCCGTGTCCGGCATGGGGCTTGTGGGGGGCGCGGAACTGCTCGCGCAGGCGCGCGCAGCCCTCAACCAGGATGCTGAGGGGCTGGTTCACAGCGGTTCAGCCGTGACCTTCCCGGAAGCCACCGTGTTTCCCCGGACAATTGCGTTCGACGTCATCCCGTTCGCCGGGAATCTGGTTGAGGATGGTCTTGGCGAGACGGATGAAGAGAAGAAGCTCCGCAACGAGAGCCGAAAAATTCTCGAGCTTCCTGGGCTCCTGGTGAGCGGAACCTGTGTTCGTGTTCCCGTGCTCACCGGGCACTCGCTCTCGATCAACGCCGAATTCGCCAGGCCACTGTCGGTGGAACGCGCGAAGGAACTGTTGAAAGATGCAGCGGGCGTGCAGCTTGAGGATATCCCGACACCGTTGCTGGCCGTCGGCACCGACCCCAGTTATGTGGGGCGAATCCGCCAGGACGAAGGTGTGCCGGATGGGCGCGGCCTTGCGATGTTCATCAGTAACGACAACCTGCGAAAGGGCGCCGCGTTGAACACGGTCCAGATCGCAGAGCTGATTGCCGAACGGCTCAACGCGGCTTGAGCTACACGGTGATCGAGGTTCACTTGGGCGTGGAGCTGCAGCAACTCGCCAATCGAGGTTTGCTGGCGTCTACTTCGTGAGTCGTCACAAATTTCTTTTGCCAGTCCGTCTCAATTCGCCTGACCTGGCGCACTGAAGTCAGTAGGTTTTTGCAGTTCGTGGCTGACTCCTGTACAGGGCTCCGTTAGCACTTGTTCACCAGTTGGTTGCCGGAAGCACTTGACAGCGCTGGGATGCTGTATACATAATACACGCAATCAAGAGTTACACCACACTCACGAAACGAGGTCGTAATGTCCCGCTTTAACTCCACCGCAAAGCGCGCAGTGGCAATTGCCGCCGCTGCTGCGCTTGCGCTCAGTATGGCTGCGTGTTCGGGCTCTGGGGGTGCCGCAAGCGGCAAAACCACTGTTGTCTGGTCGACCTGGGGAACCCCTCAGGAGTTGACGCGGTACAAGGAATTCGACACTCAGTTCATGAAAGACCACCCGGATATCAAAGTGGTTCTCCAGCCGGTCGCAGATTATGGCGACTACCACACCAAGCTGCTCGCACAACTGGCATCCGGAACAGCGCCAGACGTGTTTTACATCGGCGATGACAAGATCGGCCAGTTTGTCAGCTCCGACGCCCTAATGCCGCTCACCGACCT
>JBDTCD010000135.1:0-17566 GCA_039923755.1 Terrimesophilobacter sp.
TCGCCATGAACGTGGCCTCAATCCGGGCGGTTTCCGTTGCGGTAACAGCGATGACCTCAATGAACCGCCTAGTTGTTTCTTCGAGCCCGATGGATCTGGTATTCGCGCCAGGTGAGCCACACGATGAAGATGTCGAACAGCGTTAACAGCACCAGAGGCCAGGATAGGGCCACGATGATCTGATAGCTCTGGTAGGCGATGAAGACCAACAGGAAGGCGATCATCCATGGGTAAGCCCAGAGCTTGCCACTCAACACGGCTACGACAAGGACGATCTTCACCAGTCCGTGCAGTAGCAAATAGAAGGCCCCAAATAGGGATGCTGACAGACTGAGACTGTTAGTGAGGTGGAGCAGAGCGTTGGCGATGAGGTCATTCGGGTCCTCGCCGAGTTCATGCTGGGTCAGAAATCGTGCGATATCGCCGATCTGCTGGGGGGACACCAGCAGCAAAAGGACACCCCCGACCAACTCAAGCACACCGTCGAGACCCTTGAGGATCAGAGTTACCGCGAAGGTGCGGTCAAGCACCGTACGTCCACTCAACACACTGCTCACACGCCCAGCTTAGTAACGGCTGTTACATTTGTCTGTGTGACAGATGAGATTCGATGGGTCTTGATTCTTGTGCAGCTCCCCGCCGACCCTTCCCGACATCGAGTGGCGGTGTGGCGGGAGCTGCGAAAGGGAGGAGCAGTCCCGGTGTCATCTGGCGTGTGGGCTCTGCCTGCGGGACCGGCCTTCAAAGCATCCCTCGATCGTGCCGGCGAACTGTGCCGAAAGGGCAGAGGAACCATCGCGGTATTCGACGCCTCCCCTAGGGACGACGCGTCATCAGCGATGATCCGAGACACATTCGCTGCGGCACGACTGGACGAATGGGCGGAGTTCGTCGCCGAGTGCGGAAAGTTCGAGCACGAGATTGGCCGCGAGATCGCCCATCGCAAGTTCACATTCGGTGAGCTCGAGGAAGAAGAACAAAGCCTGGATCGGCTGCGAAGATGGTATCGGGACTTGAAGAGGCGCGACGTCCTCCAACTGCCGGAAGCCCAATCCGCCGAACAGCGACTGCGCAATTGCGGGGACGTCCTCGACCATTACGCAGAAGAGGTCTACCGTGTCATGCGCGGCGCGACACCCGCGATCGACACACCCTCTCGCGATGATGAGTCGGCGTGAAGCCGTCGCGGCGGGCCACGGCCCCGCTGTATGCGGCGGGGTTCACTACAGCGTTCGGCGCCCACAGCATCGCTGCAGGCCTCGGAGCCGAAACCACGAACATGGGGGTCAGCCTTCTCACCTTCGGGCTACTGCTGGCGGTCTACGACATCGCCGAGGTCATCCTGAAGCCCATCTTCGGCTACGTGAGCGACGTCGTCGGGGTTAAACCGGTCATCGTCATCGGCCTTGCAGTATTTGCCGCCACTTCGCTGCTCGGCGCCTTAGGGGCGAGCCCGATCCTACTCGGCATTGCGCGCCTTGGGCAGGGTGCTTCTGCGGCTGCGTTCTCGCCGGCATCATCGTCCGCGGTGGCCCGGCTCGCCGGGTCATCCGCTGCTGGCCGCTACTTCGGACGATATGGCTCCTGGAAAGGAATCGGATACGCCCTTGGCCCGCTACTCGGGGCGGCGCTGATTTTCGTCGGGGGGTTCCCGGCCCTCTTCGCCACCCTGTCGATCATCGCAGCAGCAACCTCGGTGTGGGCACTGATCGCCCTACCCCGAATTCCTGTTCTGTCTCGACCGCGATACACCTTCATCGATCTGATCAGCCAATCCACCGACCGGTCCTTCCTCATCCCCACCCTTGCCCTTGCCGCTGCCTCCGGTGCCCTCGGCGTCGCCGTCGGATTCATCCCCCTCCTCGGAACTGCCCTGCACCTGTCGTTGTTCGCCAGCATGGCGGCGGTGACGATCCTCGCCGTTTCCTCCGCCGCCATCCAACCCTTGATCGGGCGACTCAGAGACGGCGGCCACATCTCCTCACGCGCCGGCATGGCCACCGGACTTGCCCTGATAACCGTCGGTATCGTCCTTCTCGCCATAGTCCCGCTGCCCGCAACCCTCTATTTGGCCGCGGTGATTCTCGGCTTTGGCATCGGAATTACAACCCCGCTGGGTTTCGCCCATTTGGCGACCACCACCCCACCCGAACGGATGGGTCGCACCATGGGTAACGCCGAACTTGGTCGTGAAGTCGGCGACGCTGGCGGCCCATTAATGGTTGGCGGAATCGCCACCGCTTTTGGCCTCATGACAGGACTCGGCGCACTCGCACTGGTTGTTGGGGGGGCAGCGATTGTCTGTGGCAGCGGACTGCAAAACCGCTAAGGCCCGGTAGGCAGGCACGACGCGGCAAAAAATCTGCCATAAACCAAGACGATTTAAAGTCATCAACTATCAACGATGTCCCGACTCATCACACGTGTGGGCGAGGGGGTGTCTGAGTTCGGGACGTAGGAATCCCGTGTCTCACGACATAGGAAACGTGGCGCCGGTCACGGTCGTCCATTTCGATGGCTCGCCACCCACACCACAGTCCGCAGGCCATCCCGCCTGGCACCTATACCAGCACCACCAGCTAACCGTGGCGCGGGATCAGGCCTGCCGTTCAGAGGTCGCGGGTTGGACGATTCCAATGTCAATGCTGCGATTGGCGACGCTTTCAGCTACGGAGCGCAGGCTGAGGTTATGGCGACGCGCGTAACTACGCAGCAAGACAAATGCCTCATCGATGCCTACGGAGGCAGTCTGTGAGATTACTCCCTTGGCTTGTTCGATCAGGATTCTGCTATCCAACGCCCGTTGAAGTTGTTCCGCGACTATCCCGGTCTCTCGGATGTTGCGCTCTTGCAGGATACCTATCGTGGCAACATCCGTTAGTGCTTGCGCTATGGCTGCGTCTCGAGGGTTCATCGGGCCAATGAACGTGCTGAACAAATTCATGGTGCCGAGAACTTCTCCACGCAACCTCATCGGCGTGGCTAGCACGGAACGAAACCCCTTTTGCAATGCTGCAGTGCGAAATTCGGGCCATTGATTACCGGACTCGTCGATATCCGCGACGGTGACCGCTTTGCCGGTCGTGAAACAGTCGATGCATGGGCCGGATCCGGCACCCACCTGCATGAACTCGACGAAGTCAGCCTCCTCGTTCGTGGAAGCGACCACCTGCAACTGACCCACAGCATCGACAAGCAATAAACCGCCGGCTTCGCAGTCCAGAATTTGCGTGCACTCCAGCAGCAAGGTATCCAGAAGGTCCACTACGTCGTAATCAGCAATAAGTGTGTCCGCGAGCTTGACGAACGCTGCGCTGACCCTGCTTTCCCTTGATGTTTCACTCATTACTGTCTCTCTCTTATTGTCAAGAATGGTACACCGGCTACACCGCCGTCGCACCGAAGTCGAGCCGCCGGGCGACCACATCCTGGGCGACATCGTGCACGGTTCGGCCGCTAGAGAAGGCGTGTGCTCTCAGGACCAGGAATGCCTCCGTTGCGTTCACGTTCAACTGTACGAGGATCATGCCCGTGGCCTGATGGACAACTCGGCGCAGCTCCGGTGCTGTTCCTGTTGTCGTTGAGGCAGCTTCCGCGTGGGCCGACCTGATTGCCAATCGTGCCGCAGGTAGCGTGACGCTGCGCGCAAGGCTCAGCGCTGTTGACAGGGCGCTCGTACTCAGGTTGCCAGAGCTTGAGCAATACAAATCCACGACGCCGATCGTGACTGCTCCCATGTTCAAAGGGAAAGCAAACACCGCGCCGATTTCAGTTTGACGTACCGCCTCGCTAAAAATCGGCCACGCAGAGGTATCCCCGGATTGTAGGTTCGGCACTAAAGCGGGGCGTCCGGTGTGGAGAGCTTCCCAATGCGGCCCTTCTCCCACATCAAATTGCATCTCTTCCAGCTTCGCGGCCGTGTCATCGCTGGCGCAGATAGTCGAATGGTTGCCTGCCTCATCGATGACGGATATCGACGCACCGGTGATGGGGTACAACCCGAGGAATCGGGAACACAAATCCGCGTCATCGCCATTCGCGCTCGGAATAGGCGGCGCTACCGAATGAGAATCCTGTGGCTTATCCACGGAGGACGACCTTGGCCTTTGCCTCTGGCGCAAAGACGCGCACAAACTGTCTCACGATCTCACCGCCCAACGTTGGTCTGCATACTGCTGACAAACGACGAGGTTCTAGATCGAAGGTCACGAAACGAGCCGCAAAGCTCATGGCCAGTGTAGAGCGCAGGGTTCATGTTTGTTGGGTCTGTCCACAAGTCTGTGAACTACATGTCAAGTTACCAATTAACCCCTTTGACAGGATGCCCATTCTGCCGCATACTGGCGTTAATTACTAATTGATTGCCCCAGTCCCTGGCACAGTTTCATCCAAAGCTAGGGGCTATATGTCTAATCAGCTAGAGGACTCTCCTACCGCATCCGGTGTCTCTCGCGGCGAGGATCTCGGCATGCGCCCAGTGCTCCCCATCGACGACGTGGCCACTCAACCGATCGATATTAGTTCGTGGATTCTCGGCGAGAATCAATCGCCATGATCACGAGCCGTACACCATCGATTGACCAATCCCTGTTCGACGAAGACGAATCCTTGGTGATTCCAGTTTCGGCAGGCTCTGCTCCAATAGAGTGCCGCATCGCGGCTGAAATGACAGCCACACTCCAAGGTTGGCTGCGTGGGCTGTCAACCCGCTCGGCTCGTCACCAGAAATACAAAAGCCGAACTTAACCAACGTTCCACTAAACGAACGGAATCTGATTGACATGAGTGGATTACTTGTAGTTATCGTCGTCATTGCTATCGTGCTGCTCTTCATCGGCGGCTTCGTGCAGGCCGTGCAGTGGCTGCTCTGGATCGGCATCATCTTGTTGATCATCGCGGTCATCTCGTGGCTGATGCGGTCCTTGAGCGGTCGTCGCAATAGTTGAGTTTGAACTGTAGTCTCAGCAGCTGCCTTGGCGCACCTGCGGACATTTCATGGAAGGATCATCATGGGAACGACATTGTTTGGGACCGATGGGCCAATCCGATATCTGGGTCACGACCAAGCAGACTTCACCCCGCGGCTAGAGGAAGACTTGGTCGTTCAACCCCTTTCTAGGTCGCAGTGGCGGGTCAGCGACCGGCGGTATCCGGAGCATGACGCCAGCAGTTTGCTGGGCTTCATCGAGGAGAAGCACGACACGTTCGAGCTAACGCAGCTTGAACACGGATTCCAGTGGTTCTACTTCTCCTCCCTCGCGGATGCCGTAGCGCACTTCACCCAGCCAACGCCCCACGATGGCCATGCGGAGCAGGAAGTGTCATGGTCCTCCAGCAACGTCTGACAACCCGCACCCACCCCACCGCCCGTCCGTCGGGGGCCAAACGTGGGGAAGTTCTTGCTTTCCGAGCGCTGACGAGACTTTCCTCCGAGCCGCCACCGACTGTGCGATCGGCCGCAGTTCACCGACCAGACGCGATCATCACGTATGGCGGCCGCGAATTTGTGTCAACCGCAGAGATGGCCGACTGTTTTCTCGCTAGAGTGCACCGCGTCGTTGATGCGGGAGAAAGTGCCCTCGTTCCCTTGCTGCACGCCGAAGGTATCGATCTGCTCTTAATCTGCGCCACCATCCCACTCAGGGTCCGATCAAAGGAGATTTCATGAACGCAACCCAGGTGACGTGGATCGTCATCATCGTCGTTGTCATCCTCGCGATTCTCGGCTTCGCGTTTTACTTCAGTCGCAGAAGAAGCTTGGCCAGTCACCGCACACAGGCGGCAGAGCTTCGCCAGGCCGCTCAGGATGACGAACTGACGGCCCGGGAAGTCGACGCCAAAGCGGCTCGCGCAGTCGCGGACGCAAAGCAGTCCGAGGTCGATGCGGCGCGTTCACGCCTGGAGGCCGTTGAACGGCAGCGCGAGGCGGATGCCGTGCGCTCGCGCGCGGATGATCAGGCACGTCAGGCTGATGATGTAGATCCCGATATAGATGTCCGCAGTCGCCGGGCGCTCGGACCCGACGACGTTCCGGCGGCGGCCGAACAACCGCCGACGAGTGCTCCACCAGCGGCTGCTGGTATGTCCTCCGATGAGAGCGAAGCAGAGCGATTTGATGAAACGTCGGGTACGGGACTCGCTCCTCACGTACCGAGTTGAAGGAGCTCTTCGCCCAATTTCACCTCGAACTGGTAGTTGAAACCATTTGTCGGTTCGCCTCGAAGAAAAGCCCGACCACCGGCCGAACTCTCCCTGAATATCAACAATGACGCGACACATCTATCAACGATGTCCCGACTCAACACACGTGTGCGCGAGGGGGTGTGTGAGTTCAGGTGATCGTTCATATATGAGTCGCGTGATCGTTCATAGTCGCCAGTGGTTGACGATAGGTCATGTCCAAGGCCCGAGTAATCGTCTTGTCCGTCGCCCAGCAAGGAATGAGCAAGGCTGAGGCCGCGCGAAAGTTTCAGGTTTCCTGGCGTTGGGTTCACACCCTCGTCACCAGATATGAGGCCGGTGGTCTTGACGCGATCGAGCCTCGAAGCCACCGACCAGTCTCGAACCCGGCGGCCACACCTGCCGCGGTCCGGGACCGGATCATCCAGCTGCGCCACCAACTAACAGATGACGGTCTCGACGCTGGGCCTGTCACGATCGCCTGGCATTTGGGTCAGGAAGGTTTGCTCGTTCCCGCAACCTCCACGATTCGCCGCATCCTGCATGCTGCCGGTTTGATCACCCCGGAACCAAGGAAACGACCTAAGTCGTCCTATATTCGCTTCCAGGCGGATCAACCTAACGAGACCTGGCAATCCGACTTCACCCACTGGGCACTGGCTGATGGCACCGATGTTGAGATTCTGAACTGGTTGGATGATCACTCCCGGCTGTTGCTGTCGTGCACCGCCCACAATGTTGTCACCGGCGGACTAGTGGTGGACACTTTCACCGCCACCATCAACAAATACGGGCCACCGGCGTCCACCCTGACCGACAACGGATTCGTTTACACGGCCCGATTCCGTGGCTCCCGCAACGCCTTCGAATACCTCCTGGCCGCGAAAGGGATCACCCAGAAGAATGGGCACCCCTACCACCCGCAAACCCAAGGCAAAATCGAACGGTTCCACCAAACCCTCAAATTCTGGCTGAATAAGCAACCTGTCGCGGCGAATATTTCGGAGTTGCAAATCCAACTCGATCGGTTCCGGGCCATCTATAACGAGCAACGACCACACCGATCCCTGCCCGGCATCACCCCCGCACAGGCCTACACCGCGACCATCAAAGCCACCCCCGCAGGGCAACCGCTCAGCGCTCACTACCGTGTTCGCCACGACACGATCGACCAGTTCGGCAAACTCACCCTGCGCCGTGCCGGCAAACTCCACCACCTCGGCGTCGGCCGCGCCCATGCCCGACGGGAGGTCCTCATCCTTGTCGACGACCACGAGGTCACCATCACCGACCGCCACACCGGTGAGGTCCTTGGCAGCTACGACATCAACCCGACACGCAACTACTGGCCCAACAAAACAAAGAAGCCCGGCCGATGGCCGAGCTCTTTGTGAACGATGTCGCGACTCATATATGAACAATCACCCGACTCATCACAAGTGTGCGCGAGGGGGGACTTGAACCCCCACACCCTTGCGAGTACTGGCACCTGAAGCCAGCGCGTCTACCAATTCCGCCACCCGCGCAGCGTAGTGAGATTATCACAGCGGAAGCCTCCCGCGCGCGCCACCTCGGCCACCATCCAACGGGAGATTCAGCGCGATTCGGTCGAACGCTGGGCCCCAACGGCTAACATCGTCAAGGGAAGGAGGGAGATCCATGGGCCTCTTGGACAACTTTGAAAAAGGACTTGAGCGGGTCGTCAATGGCGCCTTCGCCAAGACCTTCAAGAGCGGGCTCCAACCGGTCGAGATCACAGCTGCCCTCCGCCGCGAACTCGACACCAAGGCAGTCGTGGTCGCGCGCGACCGAATCCTCGTTCCCAACAAGTTCACCGTCCACCTCGCTCCCGGCGACCATGCACGGATCACCGGAATCGGTCCGACCCTCATCGATGAGTTGACGCAACTCGTCCAGACCCACGCCACGGCGCAGCGCTACCAATTCGCCGGCGGTATCAGTATCCGCCTGGTGGAGGACCGCATCCTGACAGAGGGCGTCCTCCGCATTGAGTCGTCGAATGTCAAGGGCGAGGTCTCGTGGACGCCCATCCTCGATATCGAGGGGAAACGCTATCCGATCACGAAATCCCACACGGTGATTGGCAGGGGTTCCGAGGCAGATATCACCGTCGACGATTCAGGGATATCACGGCGGCACGTCGAGATTCTCTGGGATGGCAAACGCGCGCAGGTCAACGATCTCGGCTCAACGAACGGTTCACAACTCAACGGTGCACCCGTGACGAAAGCCGCCTTGCCCACCGATTCCGTGATTTCCATTGGCAGAACCCGTATCGTGTTCCGAGTGCTCGCCCAATCAGCGTCGATTGACCAGTTCTCCGACCTCCGCGTCGATCGGCCATCAGATGGCGGTGCTGCCTAGTGAGTGAACTCACACTTCTCGTCCTTCGTTTCGGGTTCCTTCTGCTCCTCTGGGTTTTCATCTTCGCCGTCGTGTACGCGCTGAGATCTGACCTCTTCGGCCAGCGCGTGAAGCGGATGCCCGCCGAGACCGCCGCCACTCCGTTCCCCACAGCGAGTGTTGCGACCCCGACCGCACCGAGAATCACCGGGAAGCCCACTGTCGCAACCCTCGGAAACGCAAAACGCCTCGTCATCACGTCGGGCGCAAAGGAGGGACTCGAGATCGAGCTGACCCCCGAACCGCTGACCATCGGCCGGTCGGCCGAGAACGGCCTCGTCATCCGGGACGACTACACCTCGACCCACCACGCTCGGTTACTGCTCTGGGGCGAAGAGTGGGCCATCCAGGATCTTGATTCCACGAATGGCACCTTCCTCGATGAGGCTCGGGTGACGGTTCCCACACCGGTCCCCTTGAATACCAGGGTGCGTATCGGCACGACGAGCTTCGAACTGCGGCGGTAATTGGATGACCACCTCAGGCAAGAGCGCGGCCGTTTCCCATGTCGGAAAAATCCGCGCAAACAATCAGGATTCGGGGTATGCAGGACGCCACCTTTTTCTCGTGGCGGATGGGATGGGCGGTCACGCTGGCGGTGATGTCGCTTCTGCGATCGCTCTCAAGCGCATCATTGAGGCCGACGCTCTTTACACCTCGGCACAGGATGCCGAATTCGCTCTGCAGAGTGCACTTTTGGCCGCTAACACCATGCTCGCCGAGACCGTCTTCGACCACGCCGAACTCACCGGAATGGGCACCACCGTCAGCGCCCTTGCCCGAGTTGGCAATCAGATGGTGCTCGCCCACATTGGCGATTCCCGTATTTACCTCTACCGTGCCGGCGTTCTCGAACAGGTTAGCGCGGACCACACGTTTGTCCAGCGGCTCGTCGACAGCGGCCGCATCACGCAGGAGGAAGCAGCGGTTCACCCCCGCCGTTCAGTGCTCATGCGCGTTCTCGGAGACGTCGACTCCTCCCCCGAGATCGACACCGCAATTCTCGACACCCAGGTGGGAGACCGCTGGCTGATCTGCTCCGACGGGTTGAGCAGTTACGTCTCCGACGACAAGATCGCCGTGACGCTCGGCGCCTTCACGGGAACGAAGGATGCGTGCAACCGACTCGTGCGTGAAAGCCTCGACCAGGGCGCGCCCGACAATGTCACCGTCGTCCTCGTGGACATCGGCGACAACGCCGAATCCTCCACCAACCCGCCGCTCACAGTGGGCTCTGCCGCGCTCCCTCTCACCTACGAAGCCGACAGTGCTCGCCGCGCACTGCGGCTGCCGACACTCCTCCTGCATCCGTTGAAGTCCTCACAACACGAGGACAGCCACTTCGAACCGGAATCAGAGGAGTACCTCGACGAGCTCATCCTCGAGGACAAGCGCCGCGCGCTTCGCCGCCGCATTACTTGGCTCGTCGGTGTCGCCCTCATCGCTGCAGCGATAGTGGTCGCGCTGCTCTTCGCCTACCGGTGGACGCAGATGCATTACTACGTGGGGGCAAACGGGGAAACGGTGGCGATCTACCAGGGCGTGCAGCAAAACCTCGGCCCCATCTCGCTGCACACCGTGTACCAACAGACGAGCATCAAGCTCGTGGACCTCTCGCCCTACACGTTGTCCACGGTCAAGGACACCATCAGCGCGAACGATCTCGACGACGCACGCGCGATCATTGCACGATTGGCCGACTCGACAAATGGTTGACGCAATAGCGGACGTGGCAGCCGATCAACCTGTGACGGCGGGCTCGTCGACCGGCCGCATGTCTCCGCTTCGCCTGCGGCTCCAGATTCCCTCCAAACTTCGAAATCTCGAATTGCTGTTGCTCATCATCGCCTGCATCCTCAACGGACTGGCAGTTGTTCTCGTTCAACTCGGAGCGCTCGGCGTCATCCGGCCGGAAATCATCTGGCTAGGAGGCGTGCTCGCGGTGCTCGCGGTAAGCCTGCACGTCACCCTTCGCTTCGTCGCGCCAGAGGCCGACCCCTTCATCCTCCCGGTGGCGACCCTCCTGAACGGGCTCGGGATCGCAGAGATCTACCGGCTCGACATCGCCGCGAAGTCCTCGGGCTGGAGTGCTGACGGCATCCGACAAATCGCCTGGACCGCCATCGCCATGGTGATCGCGCTCGCCGTCGTCATCGTCATCCGGAACTATCGAGTTCTGCAGCGTTACCGCTACATCGCCATGTTCACCGGAATCGCGCTGCTGCTGCTGCCGATGCTCCCCGGTATCGGCGACGAGCGTTTCGGCGCGCGCCTGTGGATTCGGCTTGGTATCTTCTCGTTCCAGCCTGGCGAACTTGCGAAGATTGCCCTCGCGATCTTCTTCGCCGGGTACCTCGTCGAGGCCAGAGACAGCCTCTCGATGGTCGGGAAAAAGTTCCTCGGAATGCGGTTCCCGCGTGCCCGGGATCTCGGCCCCATCCTCGTCATCTGGGCCGCGGCGATGATCGTGCTCATCATCCAGCGAGACCTTGGAACATCACTGCTCTACTTCGGCCTGTTTCTGGTGATGATCTACGTGGCGACCGCCCGGCTCAGCTGGGTAGCGCTCGGCCTCGTGCTTTTCGCTGGCGGAGCACTGGTGGCCAGCCAGCTTTTCAGTTACGTGGCCGGCCGTTTTCACGGCTGGCTCGATGCGTTCAATCCGGATGTCTACAATGCTCTGGGCGGAAGCTATCAACTGGTGCAAGGGCTGTTCGGCCTCGCGCACGGTGGCGTCATCGGCACGGGCCTTGGCGAAGGGCGGCCACAGATCGTTCCTCTGGCCGGGAGCGATTACATCATCGCGAGCCTTGGAGAGGAACTGGGTCTTGCCGGCCTCTTCGCGATTTTCGCGCTCTACCTCATCTTCGTGTCGCGAGGAATGCGCATCGGGTTCGCAGGCCGGGATGATTTCGGCCGCCTTCTCGGTGTCGGGCTCTCGTTCGTGATCGCCCTGCAGGTCTTCATTGTGGTAGGAGGAGTGACGCGGGTGATCCCGCTCACCGGACTGACCACACCCTTCCTTGCCGCGGGCGGCTCTTCTCTTGTCGCAAACTGGATCATTGTCGCGCTTCTCCTGCGCCTTTCGGACAACATCCGTAACCAGCCGAGCCTGGTGATCGGCCCATGAATCGCGAACTCAAGCGTGTCAGCACGGTCATTCTCATCATGTTCGTCGCACTGCTGTGTTCGACGACGACAATTTCAGTCCTCCAGGTTGATAACCTTCGCGCAGACGGTCGCAACGTCCGAACGCTTTACGACAGCTATTCTGCAGAGCGCGGACCCATCCTCGTGGCAGGCAAACCGATCGCCCAATCGAAGGCAGCGGATGACCAGTACAAGTTCCAGCGCGTCTACACGGATCCTGAACTGTACGCCGCGGTCACCGGGTACTTCACTCTCAACCAGGGCACAACCGGCATTGAGGGTGCACTGAACGACTACCTGAGCGGAACTGCAAATGACCAGTTCCTGGCGCAGGTCAATGCGATACTGACCGGGCAGAACCCCAAGGGGGCGGCAGTCGAACTCACGATCGATCCCGTGGTCCAGAAGGCTGCCTGGGATGCGCTGGGTGCCAACCAGGGGGCTGTGGTCGCGCTTAATCCAAAAACCGGCGCGATTCTCGCCATGGTGTCAAAACCATCGTTCGATCCGAACGTCCTCGCGTCACACACGACCGTGAACGTGATTTCCGCCTACAACAAGCTTCTCGCCGATCCGACGAGCCCACTGATCAACCGGGCCATCAGCGGTGATCTTTACCATCCGGGAAGCGTCTTCAAGCTGGTTGTCGCCTCGGCCGCGATTGACAGCGGACTCTTCACACCAGAGAGCACATTCCCGAATCCCTCCTCACTCCAGTTGCCGCTCAGCACCTCCGTCATCACGAACTCGGGCGGCGGCACGTGCGGACCCGGCGATAAAGTCACCATCGCCGATGCTCTTCGGTTGAGCTGCAATATCCCCTTTGCAGAAATCGGTGAGGCTATTGGGCAGGACCAGCTGCACAAGTACGCGACTCTCTACGGATTCGGCACCAAACTCGCAATTCCGATGGATGTCACCCCCAGTTCGATTCCCAGCTCGCTCGATGCCCCCCAACTGATGCTGTCATCGTTTGGGCAGGCGAACGTGCGCGTCACCCCGTTACAGATCGCCATGGTCTCTGCGGGCATCGCCAACGGAGGTGTTGTCATGCAGCCGACCTTAATCAAGTCGATCACGGCACCGGATCTTTCCGTCATCCAGCAGTTTCAGCCGACGGTGTTCGGCGCGCCCATCACGCCCCAGTCGAGCGCGACTCTCACCCAACTCATGGTGAACAACGTCAACAATGGGGCTGCGAGCAATGGCAGAATAAGTGGAGTCGATGTGGCCGGCAAGACCGGGACAGCACAGAATGGCGCGGGAAGACCCTTGACCCTCTGGTTTACCGGATTTGCCCCTGCACATGACCCACAGATTGCCGTGGCAGTAGTTGTCGAAAACGGAACCAGCTTCGGCAACGCCGTTGCAGCGCCAATCGCAAGAAAAGTCATAGAGGCGGTGCTGAACAAATGAGACCCACGAGCGGCCTCACATTCGGGGGGCGGTACCAACTCTCCAATCGCATTGCAATCGGTGGGATGGGTGAAGTCTGGCAGGCAACAGACCTCGTCATCGGCAGGACCGTCGCGATCAAGATTCTTAAAGACGAGTACCTCGGCGACCCCGGGTTCCTCGAGCGCTTTCGCGCGGAAGCTCGCCATGCAGCACTCGTGAATCACGAGGGCATTGCAAACGTCTTCGACTACGGTGAAGAAGAGGGTAGCGCCTACCTCGTCATGGAGCTTGTTCCCGGTGAAGCGCTGTCCACCATCCTCGAACGTGAACGAGTGCTCGCAACCGATCGCGTCCTCGACATCGTCGCGCAGACCGCCTCAGCTCTGCATGCCGCTCACGCCGCAGGACTCGTTCACCGCGACATCAAGCCAGGAAACCTGCTGATCACCCCGGACGGCCGGGTGAAGATTACCGACTTCGGCATCGCGCGGATCGCCGACCAGGTTCCGCTCACCGCAACCGGCCAGGTCATGGGAACGGTGCAGTACCTCTCACCAGAGCAGGCGAGCGGGCATCCGGCATCTCCCACCACCGACATCTACTCTCTGGGAATCGTCGCCTACGAAGCTCTCGCGGGCAGGCGCCCGTTCACGGGGGAGTCGCAGGTCGCGATCGCCATGGCCCAAATTAACGAGACACCCTCCGACCTGCCGGTCACCGTGTCTGAGCCGGTGCGCAACCTCGTGTACGCGTGCATTGCGAAGAACCCAGCGGATCGACCTGCTTCCGCTGCCCATCTTGCCCGTGCGGCGCAGGCGCTTCGACGTGGGGATGTCGGTGCAGCCTCCGCTGCGGTGCCTGGCATCGTCGGCGAGTCGTCGCTAGGCACGGCGTTCGGCCAAACGACGGCGACTCGAGTCCTTCCGTCGATGGAGAGCTACACCCAGCCGATGCATCCGATAGTGTCGAAACGGCGCAATCCATGGACTTGGCCGCTCATCGCGCTCATCGCCATTCTGCTTGTCGTCCTCGTCGCAGCCATCGTCGCGCTGTTAGGGCAACCCAAAGACACTGGTAGGCCGTCTTCTCCGTCTTCCAGTACCACACCTTCCGAAACTCCCGTGCCCTCCGTGAGCCCGAGCGCGGATCTGCCCAACATCAATATCTCCCAATTCAAGGGAATGACCCAATCCGAGGTTGAGGCGGCCCTCGACAAACTGGGGCTGTCGTATAACGTCACCGAGGGGGACATCGCCCCCACCAAGGCCGACGAGTTGAAGGTGTACGCGATTAGCCCCGCAGGCAATGTGCAAAAGGGCACGACGATCAACGTGAAGATCTATGCGCCGATCCCGCCACCCTCACCCTCGAAACCTGCCGGCTTGAGCGCTACCCCTGCCGGTCCGTATACGGCGTCTCAAAGTGTCACCATCAGCTGGCCGACTTACTCGTGCCCCTCGGGATCATCTCTCGACAAGTACAGCATCGCGATTGAAAACGGCACCGTTACAAGCCCCAACCCCGTACCTCCGGGAACGACGACCGCGACAATCACGTTGCGCCCAGACACGGGTGATACCAAGGTCTCGTACACCGCATCCTGCTCCGGTACCCCTTCCCCCATGTCGGATGTGCTGACCCTGACTGTCCCGTGACCCTGACCCGGCAGCGGGTACACTTGCTAGAAATTACCCCTGCACCCAGGAGAGACACACGTGACTGAAGGTACTCGCCTGCTCGCTGGCAGGTACCAGATTGGCGCACTCCTCGGCCGCGGCGGAATGGCGGATGTCCACGCCGGAATCGACACTCGGCTCGGGCGCAAAGTGGCGATCAAGTTGCTCAAGCCCTCTCTTGCTCACGACCCGAAATTCCGGCTTCTCTTCCGCGAAGAGGCGCAGAAAGCCGCGCGGATGGCGCACCCAACCATCGTGCGGGTTTTCGATGCCGGCGAAGAAACCGTTCGGGACGCAAATGGCCTCGAGACCCAACTGCCGTTCATCGTCATGGAGTTCGTTGACGGACGGCTTCTGAAAGACATCATCTCCGACGGCCCGATCGACCAGTCCGAGGCCGCACGCATCATCGCACAGGTGCTCACCGCACTCGAATACAGTCACCGCGCACTTCTCGTTCACCGCGACATCAAGCCCGGCAACATTATGATCACGCAAAATGGCCAGGTCAAAGTCATGGACTTCGGCATAGCCAGAGCCGTGTCTGACAATTCCGCCACTGTCGCCGACACGAGCGCCGTCCTCGGTACTGCGCAGTATTTCTCCCCGGAGCAGGCGCGTGGCGAGACGGTAGATGCCCGCACTGACCTGTATTCGACGGGGATCGTTCTGTTCGAGTTGCTGACAGGCCGTCCGCCATTCCAAGGCGATCGACCGGTGGCCGTCGCGTATCAGCACATCAGTGAAGTGCCGGTGCGCCCCAGCGTCATCAATCCCAAAGTTTCTCCGGCGATGGATGCAGTGGTCATGCACGCCCTCGAAAAAGACAAGTTCGCCCGCTACCAGTCTGCAGCGGAGTTCCGCAGTGCCCTCGAGTCGGCAGCGGCGGGCGAGGTTCCCGTGCGGAAGGTCGTCAAGGACGACTTCAACGCCACCCTCTTCGGTGTCAACCCGACCGCCCGCGCTGGTTCGGATGCCACCATGCGCCAACTCGCCAACTCGGCCGGCGATCGTGTGGTGCGGACGCAGTCCCGGCCACCCGTCGCCTGGATCTGGGCTGGAATTACGGTCATGGCTGTCATTCTGGTCGGCGTCATGTTCTGGGTCCTCACGCTGCAACCCGCCAATATCGCCGTCGATCTCGCGGTGGACGTGCCAAATGTTGTCGGAATGACCTACGAATCGGGTGCGCAAAAGCTCACTGACCTTCACCTGATCCCGACCCGGTTCGGTGAGCCAAGTGAGACGGTGCCTGAAGGCGCAATCACCCGGATCGACCCGGTGGCCGGAACCCGGGTGGCCAAGGACTACCCGGTCAAGGTCTGGGTGTCGACAGGACTTAGTGTCGTGCCCATTCCCCTCGTCACAAATATGACCGAAAAGTCAGCGATTGCCGCACTGACCTCCGCCGGCTTTGTCTACGGAAATACCACGACAAGTCACTCGCCATCGATCGCCAATGGTGTCGTAATGGGCACGACCCCCGACGGCGGAACATCCGCACGCAAAGGCTCCACCGTCGACCTCCTCGTCTCTGACGGCCTTATCGAGGTGCCGAAGGTGATCGGCCTCCCCATTGCGGATGCCAACCGAAAGTTGACCCCGCTCGGACTGAACATCAATCCAGTGGCTAACAGCACCTGCACAGGAGGGGCTGTGAGGAGCCAATCGTTGGCTCCCGGTACCCATCCGCAGAAGTCGGCGATCACCCTGACCTACTGCAGCGGCTAGTAACCCAGGTTCACCAGGGGCGTCAGTCCTGCAGCAGCCGACTTTGCTGTGCCGAGGCCCGCAATGGTGAGCCAGTTCGCGAGCAGTTGGTAACCACCCTCCGTAAGCACAGACTCGGGATGGAACTGGACTCCGTAGATGGGTGCAGAACTGTGCTGGACACCCATGATCACACCGCCCTGCGTTCTCGAGCTCACCTTGAGTACCGAAGGTACTGTGCCATTGACGATCGCGAGGGAATGGTAGCGGGTCGCCGTGAACGGTTGCGGCACGTCCTCATAGAGTTCACTGCCATCGTGGGTGACGAGGGAGGTCTTGCCATGCATGAGCTCCTCGGCGACCGTGACGGTAGCTCCGACCGCCTCCGCGATCGCCTGGTGCCCAAGGCACACCCCGAGTAACGGGCGGCCCGAGGCAAGTGCCGCCGTCACGAGCGGGATGGAAACCCCAGCATTCGCCGGGACGCCAGGGCCCGGCGACAACAGGACTGCATCGTATCGGTCGGCCTCGCGGGCAGCATCTGTCGGGGTGAAATCGTCGTTGCGTACAACGGTTGTCTCCGCACCCAACTGCAGCAGATAGTCGTTCAGCGTGTAGACGAAACTGTCGTAGTTGTCGATGACCAGTATGTTCGTCATTGCTTCACCGTCACATCCTGGCTCGGGAGCATCGAGTTGACCCAGGGGAATATCCACTCGATCAGGCAGAACAACAGCGCTGCCGCGGCAACGATGAGGATGATGGTCCGCACCCAGACGGGTCCGGGGAGAACATTCCAGAGTGCGCCGTACACGTCTCAGCCTTTCGCCGTCACAAGGTTCGCGATCTCGGCCGGCGGACCGGCGGATGCGGGCTGCCAGGACTCGAGCACCGAATACGCAATGATGCGTTCTGCCGCAGAGAACTTCGGATTGCAGCTTGTCATTGTCAGGAGCCGCGCGGCCGGGTCCACTTTGCTGAACTGCGGGACCGGGTTGAGAACATCGACGCCCTGGGGGCTCACGTAT
>JBDTCD010000136.1:0-16123 GCA_039923755.1 Terrimesophilobacter sp.
AGTAGGCCCAGAAATCAACGAGGACGACTTTTCCCTTGAGTTGGTCAAGGGCGATGGGCGCGTTCCCCGAGGTATTGAACCACTGCTGGATTCCGGTAATGTCCGGAGCCGTCCCGCAACTCTCCAGCATGGTGGCGTTGTTGTGGCACTGGTCCAGGTTCTTGTTCTGGTCGTTGACGAGGCCGCCCAGGTTCAGCGACTCCTCGACCTGCGATGTGCCACTGAACGTGTCCTGCAACGCACTCGTGTAGTCCGGGATGACGCGCTGCAACAGTTGCGGCACGTTGAACACGAGGCCGATGGCGAGAGCGATCATCACGATTCCACCGGTCATCCGGATGCCGCGCTGATGCTTGCGGAACGTCCTGACCCGCTCGGCGACCCGACGGCCGGCGAGTGCGAACACGAGCAACGGGAGGGCTGCGCCTACCGCGAAGGTCACGGTGAGGATGATCGTCTCAACGCCGATCCGGCCCGTGGAGCCGGCAACGGTGATCGCGGCAAGCACGGGACCAGCGCACGGGACGTACACCGCTCCGAGCGCGATCCCGAGAATGAAGCCACCTCGTTCGGTACTCACATTGCGTTGGGGAATCCAGGAGAACGGCTTCTCGAGGATGTGCTCGAATTTCGGGACGATCAGCCCGATGCCGATGAGGACGAGGACGACTAGGCCCGCCCACCGGATGAAGTCCTGCGGGAGGTGAAATAGGGCGAGAAGGAGGGAGCCGACGAGCGTGAAGACGCTGAAACTCACGACGAGGCCGGCAATGACAAGGTAGGGCCGCCACCGCGATACCGCAGCAGTCTTTTCCCCGCGAGCGCCCTGTGCACCACCCGAAAAGAAAATGACGGGCAGAACGGGAAGGATGCACGGCGAGATTCCGGTGATCAGGCCACCGACGAATCCGATGAGAGCGAGGGTGAGCATGATGACCTTCCGATGCAGCAATGTGGCGCTGTCAGCTCGGCGAGCGACATGGTATTCATTCGGAACGAGGGGCACTCGGGTTTGGGTTGCCAGCCAAAACTCAGGTCGAAAGATATTCCAAACCGCTGTCGTGACTGCTCCGAATGACTTTCTGACGCCGGACGAAGATCCGGCAGAAGGTCGGGAGATCGGCCTGACAATCACAAAGGAGTTTTCTCATGCGCGTCCTGAACCGCACCGTAGTTGCAGCCCTCGCACTTGCGTCGGTGGCTGCATTCGGCCTTTCGGCCTGTTCCGCCACCACCGCCGCGGAGCCCACCAAGCCCGCGACCTCGATGACACCGTCCGCCCAGGCGATGGATCCGGCCGCTGACCTGGTTGGCTCAGGTTGCTCCGCGTACGCGGCTGCCAACCCCAACGGTGGAGGCTCCATTGTGGGCATGAGCCAGGACCTCGTCGCCCAGGCAGCCTCCAACAACCCGCTCTTGACCACGCTCGTCGCCGCGGTGTCGGGCAAGCTCAACCCGGACGTGAATCTCGTCAGTACCCTCAACGGTGCAGAGTTCACCATTTTCGCGCCCGTAGATGACGCGTTCGCTAAGCTTCCGGCAGCAACCGTCGACTCCCTGAAGGACCCGGCCAACGCCGCACTGCTCACCAGCATCCTGACCTACCACGTTGTTCCCGGCCAGATCGCTCCCGACCAGATCGATGGGATGCAGACCACCGTCAACGGCGCAACGGTCAACGTGACCGGCAGCGGTGACAACATCATGGTGAACGATGCCAAGGTCATCTGTGGTGGAGTCCACACGGCCAACGCCACGGTCTACCTCATTGACTCGGTGCTCATGCCACCGGCCAAGAAGTAATCACTGATTCGACCCAACCGGCCCGTCACCACAAGGTGGCGGGCCGGTTTCGTTGATGCCTGAGTCATCGATAGTGTGATCGCATGAACAGGATCATGAAGGTCGCAGCCGTCGCACTCGCTGCGTCGCTGATTCTCGCTGGATGCTCCGTGTTGGCGGCTGGGCCAACAAAGTCAGGCACTGCCGTTGCTCCAGCGGCGGGGAAGACGGTCACGGGCAACGGGTATACCTTCGTCGCACCCAAGGGTTGGGCCGAGCCCGAGAATTCTGCCACCCCAACCGGCGTCGACACGTTCGTGGCGAACCTGACCGATACGGACGGTTTCGCGGACAACCTTAACGTCCTGCTCTCACCAGCAGGGCAGGTCACGCCAGAGCAAGTGGAATCGCAAGGTGTGGCCGAGCTTCAAGATGCCGGGGCGACCGAAGTCCTCGCAGGTGATCGCGTCACGGTGGCCGGCTCTGAATCCGCCCATCTGTCTGCGGGCGTCACCTCTGGCGACTCCACATATCAGATCGAGCAGTTCTACCTCAGCAGCGGCGGTCAGACATACGTCGTGACGTTCTCCTTCAGCTCCACCGTGTCAAAAGCTGACCGAGACGCCGTGACGAGCTCGGTGCTCGCAACCTGGTCCTGGACGTGATCGATCGCGCACGAGCCTTCGCCCTGGGATTAATTGCCGGCGCGCAAGAACGGAACTTCAGTGAGCGAGTGGTGGGCTGGTTTCGTCGATGCCCGTGTCAACGATAGATTTGCTTCGCGGGCCTCTAGCTCAGTTGGTAGAGCAAAGGACTTTTAATCCTTGGGTCGTGGGTTCGAGCCCCACGGGGCCCACCGTAGCTGGCTGCGCTGCCCTCGCCCGCGCTGATAGCGTTGGAGGGTGGGCGTACGCGTAGAGAAGTCCGAACTTCCGGGTATCGGTGTTCGGCACGACCTGATCACCGCCAGGGGTCGGCGCATTGGTGTTGTGACATTCCGCGACGGCAGGCGCGAGCTCGCCATCTTCGACCTCGATGACCCCGACTCGTGTCGAGTGTCAATTCCGATCACGGACCCTGAAGCCTCAACACTCGCGGAACTGCTTGGTGCATCTGTCGTCCTGAGCAAGCTCACCGAGCTGACGGACGAGGCAGCAGGGCTTTTCTCTGAACACTTGCTGATCCCCTCCGACTCGGTCTACGCAGGGCGCCCGCTCGGCGACACGAAGGCACGCACGCGCACAGGTGTGTCGATTGTGGCCATCGTGCGGGACAAGAAGGTCATCCCATCCCCCGCGCCGAACTTTGCGATCGAGGCCGGCGATGCGCTGATCGCCGTCGGTACGCGCCGGGGACTTGATTCCCTGTCCGAATTGATCGTTTCCAGCTCCGGCTGAGCACTATGCCCCAGCAAGCGCACGATACGACAATCCTCCTCGTCGAAGTCGGTGCGCTCCTGTTGGGCCTCAGCCTGCTCGGTCGCCTCGGCATGCGATTCGGTGTATCACCGATTCCTCTTTATCTGCTCGCGGGTCTCGCCTTCGGGGCGGGTGGCGCGCTGCCGCTGTCGGCGAGCACGGAGTTCTTCCAGGTCGGATCTGAGATCGGCGTCATCCTTCTGCTCGTCATGCTGGGGCTTGAGTACTCCGCGACGGAACTTGTGGGCAGCCTTCGCCGTTCGAAAATGGCCGGACTTCTGGATCTCGCCTTCAACGCCGTACCTGGCGCCGCGTTTGCCCTGATCCTCGGCTGGGGGCCAGTCGCCGCGCTCGCACTCGCCGGGATCACGTGGGTGTCCTCTTCGGGAGTGATTGCGAAATTGCTGCGCGACCTCGGTCGGATCGGTAACCGGGAAACCCCGGTCATCCTCTCGATTCTCGTGATCGAAGACCTTGCGATGGCGTTTTACCTGCCCGTGCTCTCCGCTCTCGTGATCGGTGCGGGCATCATGCAAGGGGCGATCACGCTCGTCGTCGCCGTAGCTGTCGTGCTGCTCATTCTTCTCGTTGCCCTGCGTTGGGGCCGCCTGCTCTCCAAGCTTTTCCCTGCCGAGCACGCGGAACCTCTGCTCCTTGGAGTACTGGGGCTGACCATGCTGATCGCGGGCATTGCCGACCAGGTGAATGTGTCGGCGGCCGTCGGCGCATTCCTCGTGGGAATCGCGATTTCCGGCCCCGTCGCGCACAACGCAGTCCAACTCCTCACCCCACTGCGGGACCTGTTCGCGGCCATCTTCTTTGTCTTCTTCGGACTCGCGACCAACCCTGCCGACATCTGGCCAGTGCTTGTGCCGGCACTCCTGCTCGCGTTGGTGACCGTGGTCACCAAGACCGTGAGCGGGTACCTCGCTGCACGTCGCGCCGGCATCGGAAAGCTCGGCCGATGGCGTACGGGCCTTTCCCTCACCCCTCGGGGTGAGTTCTCGATTGTGATTGCAGGGTTGGCCGTGACCGCCGGGATTCAGCCTGAGCTGGCTCCACTCGCGACGGCGTACGTGCTTGTGACGATCATCGTCGGTTCGATCGCCGCGCGGTTCCCAGAAACTGAATGGTTCCGCCGCCTCGTCACTCGAAGCGCGCCTCGGGAGTTTCAGGCCAGCCAGATCCCGACGAGCAAGCCGAGCACGTAGGTCACGGCGGCGGCACCGTAGCCGATCGCCAGTTGTCGCAGAGCGCGCTTCCACGGGGATGCACCTGACACCAGCCCGACGATGGCGCCGGTGACGAGAAGAACAACTCCCACGAGCGCGCCTGAAATAATGATCGCCGCAACCCCCGTTGCACCGAACAGGTGCGGGAGAACCGGGATGATCGCGCCACACGCGAAGAACACGAAACTCGATAGCGCAGCTCCTCGGGCGGAACCGACCTCCTCATGTTCGTCGATGCTCGCACTCGCATCCAGCTGGTGATCCTTCAACACGGCATCTGCCATGGCGCTGGCCTCCTGTTCGGAGAGGCCGCGCGCGCGGTAGACGAGCGCGAGTTCATTGGCATTCACATCGAGGTCGGTAAGTGCGCCGCCACGGCCGGGCCCGGGTGAACTGGATTCGAGCAGTTCGCGCTGTGAGCTGACGGAGACGAACTCGCCAGCAGCCATCGACAAGGCTCCGGCGAGCAGACCGGCCAGACCGGTAATCACGATGAACTGGTTCGCCACTCCGGTCGCACCGATTCCCAGAACCAGTGCAAAGTTACTGACGAGCCCATCGTTTGCGCCAAATACCGCAGCGCGGAAGGTGCCGGAAATACGCGCCCTCCCGCGTGCGGCGAGCCCGCGAATGACTTCCTCATGAATGCGTTCATCCGCGGCCATCGAACGTGTTGCGTCGTCATCTGACTCATACGGGGAACGGGCCTCCGCGCGCTGGGCGAGAGCGAGAACAAACACCGAACCGAACCGGCGGGCCAACCATCCGAGTGTGCGCGTGCGCAGTTGCCCAGGCAGTGGCTGGCCAACGTCATCGCCAAGTAGGGCGAGCCAGTGGTCCTCGTGCCGGCGCTCAGCCTCCGCCAGTGCAAGCAGGATCTGGCGTTCCTCGCCTTCGCGGCGGGAGGCGAGATCCCGATACGCGGCCGCTTCGGCCCGTTCGTTGGCGAGGTAACGTCGCCATCGCTTCGCCTCAATGGGAGTCGGTTTACCCGCGACCATAGGTCACTCCCCAGCTGCCAGACCACTGCCGACCAGGTTCCAGCCAACGCAGACCCTTTCCGCTGTTGAATGCGTCGGGGGGTGCCGTCATGGGTTCGATGGCCACCGCCTGGCCCAGCGCGTGGGGATTCTCGGAGGTCGGTCTGGGGAAGGTGTGCGGAGTGAAAGCCTGTACGAAGCCGAAATCCGCGTCCTGCCAAACCTCGGTGTAACGACCATCCGGTGCGCTCAGCCGATGCCGGGCGATGCCGTCAGTACCGTGGCGTACCCCCCCGAACGCAGTATCCAGGTCAAGATCTCCCACGCGCTTGCCAGCACGGAGGTCGAAGCCTGTTCCCTCCACCGTGACCTCGTCCGACGGGTTCAGGCGGTCGTCGACCACGAAGCGCGTTGTCGCATTCAACGCGAGGGTCAACTCAGCGATGGGGGTGTCGCCCACCCGGAAATACGGATGTGCACCGACGGCGACCGGCACCGCAACATCCGACTCATTCGTGAAGCGATGTGTCACCACAATGCCGTCTGGGACGAGTTCGTAACGCACCGTCGTTTCCACGATGAAAGGGTATCCATGCTGCGGGTAGATCGTGGCCTCCAACGTGATCGCATGAGCGATTCGCTCTACGACCCGATACGGCCGCGTTCGGAGCAAGCCGTGGATGGCGTTGTTCTTCTCTACCTCCGTGATGTCAAGTTGCCTGGTCACGCCGCCGTGCACCCACACGCCATCCCGGATGCGGTTCGGCCACGGCGCCAACACGATTCCGGATCCGTACGGTGGGGTCGATTCGGCCGAATATTGATCAATAATCTCGACTCCGGCCACCTCCAGCACGCGTAGCGAGGCTGCCACCTCCGTTATGATTGCGCGTGAGCGCGTCGCGCCATTCTCGAGGGCAAGGCTGAATTGTTCGCCGGTGGGTGCGCGCATTCGTTCAGCCTAAACGCAGAGAGACTCATGGCTTCGATAACCAAACATGCAACCACCCTCGCCGACGGCCGTGAACTTATCTATTTCGACGATGCGGACACCACGCTCGGTCCTGACCGAGCCATCGATTCGCGCACCCTCGACCCGCGTCCGGATACGCCGAAAATGCGTCAGGATTCTCTTACCGGCGAATGGATTTCGATCGCGGCGGCCCGCCAAAACCGCGCCTTCCTCCCGCCGGCGGATGAAGACCCTCTCGCACCTGCCACCCCATCCAATCCATCCGAAATCCCGAGCAACTACGACGTCGCGGTCTTTGAGAACCGCTCACCGTCGTTCGGACCCGCTCTCGACGGAACTCACGCACCGCAGGGACTTTCCGATCTCGACGACCTCGGAATCGGCCGCATGCGGACGGCAGTCGGCCGCTGCGAGGTCGTATCCTTCAGCCCGGAAACTCTCGGGTCGTTCGGAAGCCAGTCGGTGTCACGCGCTCGCACGGTGATCGAGGCATGGGCTGACCGCACGGCGGCACTTGCTGCATTGCCCGGAATCCAGCAGGTCTTCCCTTTCGAGAACCGCGGCGAAGCTATCGGCGTCACGCTTCATCACCCTCACGGCCAGATCTATGCGTACCCGTACATCACGCCACGTACCCGTCAGTTGATCACCTCGGTCGAGAAGGTCCCCGACCTGTTCTCGCGGCTCCTCGAGTTCGAGCTCGACTCGGAGCGCGTAGTGCTCCGCGGGGAACACTGGAGTGCTTTCGTGCCCTTCGCCGCGCGCTGGCCGCTTGAAGTTCACATGTTGCCTCACCGCCACGTTGCCGACTTCGCTGCCACAACTGACGCAGAGCGCGATGAACTTGCGGTGCTGTACCGAACCATCCTTCGCGGCGTTGATCGGATCTACGACACGGACACGCCGTACATCGCCGCGTGGCATCAGGCCCCTGTGAATGTTCATCGTGATGACATCCGACTGATGCTCCAGGTGACGTCGCCCCGCCGCGCCGCAGACAAGCTGAAGTTCCTCGCAGGCTCCGAGTCGGCGATGGGTGCGTGGATCAGCGACGTGACCCCGGAACGCACGGCAGACCTCGTTCGCAAGGGAATCGCTGCGGCGCAGGACAATTCGTGACCGACCTGCGTGAGGATGCCACTGCGGCGTTCAACGTCGTGTTTGGACATGCCCATGATGGGCTGTGGTCGGCCCCTGGCCGCGTGAACCTGATCGGCGATCACACCGACTACAACGAAGGATTCGTGCTGCCGTTCGCTATCAATCGCCGCACCGTCGCGGCACTCGCGGTGCGTGGCGACCGGATGCTGCGCGTTGCGAGCGGTTTTGCCGACGAGCTCGTGGAAATCGATCTGCTGGATTTGCGTCCAGATGCCCTCCACGGCTGGTCTGCCTATCCGCTCGGCGTCGCATGGGCGCTCGGAGAGCTGGGCGCCGATCTCGCCGCGGCCCCCGGCGCGGACATCTTCATCGACTCGGACGTCCCCGTCGGTGCTGGTCTCTCGTCCTCCGCCGCGATCGAGTGCGCCGTCGCCATCGCGTTGAACGATGTGTGGCACCTCGGATTCGACGGTACCCAGCTTGCCCGGGCTGGCCAACTCGCGGAGAACACTGCAGTCGGAGCCCCCACCGGGATCATGGACCAGACTGCGTCGCTCTTCGGCGACGACGGCTCTGCGATCTTCCTCGACTGCCGTTCGCTCGAGTCGAGGTCTGTGGACCTGGGCTTAACTGAGGCGGGGCTTCAGATCATGGTGATCGATACGGCCACAGCTCACGACCTTTCCGATGGCGGTTACGGCCAGCGGCGGGCATCCTGCGAACTCGCCGCGCGAACTCTCGGCGTCCCGGCGCTGCGCGACCTCACGATCGACGACCTGGGCCGAGCCGCGGAACTCCTCGATCAAACGACGTTTCGCCGTGCTCGGCACGTCATCACGGAAAACCAGCGAGTGCTCGATGTCGTGCACCTGCTCGATCATGTCGGGCCACTGGCGATCGGCGCACTTCTCGACGCATCACACCGTTCTTTGCGCGACGATTTCCAGATCTCAACGCCTCAACTCGACCTCGCTGTGGAGACCGCGCTCGCGCACGGTGCGATCGGCGCACGCATGACCGGTGGCGGTTTCGGTGGGGCTGCGATCGCCCTCATACCCGAGGGCATCGATTCACTGTTACGAGTTGCTATCGATGGCGCTTTCGCCGAACACGGCTACAGCCAACCTGATACTTTCAGAGTGACCGCCTCCGCCGGTGCACGACGGGAGGCGTGATTCACGCGGGTGCGATAACGCCGAAATGGAGCTAACTATGGGGGCCCCACTGTTCAGGATCGCGGGAAGTACTGCCGCGGCAATAGTTCTCGTCAGCATGCTCGCGGGATGCGGTGGAACGCCAGCGCCAGCGCCGTCGAATTCCGTACTGCCGAGCCCGTCACCCTCAACGTCGGCGGGTCCCTCCATTAATCCCTCGGCGGACATATTGTTCACCATCACCGCCAATGTCCGCGCGGTCGACGGCCGGACCATTGGCGTGTCCATGGCCGCCCATGCCCCGCTTGCCAGCACCGATCCCGCCGCGGCAGATCTGCGCACCAAGTTCTTGAGCGTGTGTTCTGCCGGCACCGGGGCACAGCCCATTACCGACCAGTACCTCTCCGACAACGGCAGCACGCTCATGGGCATCGACCTTGCCTCCACGGCACCAGGCCTGGCCTTTGCTACGCCAATAAACCTGTTCTTCGGCAGCCCGTACTTTGCGCAAGCCGCCATCGGAAATGGCATCACGCCGGCACCCGGCGGTCAAACCTGCTTCTCCGGATTCTCCTGGTCCAAGTCCGGCGAGGCTCACGGTGTAGGTGACTTTGAGAACTCCGATGGGGTTCCTGATCTCAATCAATGGCACTTTGGCCGCTTTGGTTTCTCGGTCGATCCAAGCTCCGGTGCGACGATCGAAGCCTGTAAGGTGACGATCACCGAGGCCGGCATGAAGAATGGCACCGGCGCTGCGCCCGGCTGGAACCCGGCAGGTGCGGGTGACGGAATCTCCTGCATGATCGGTTACGTCGGGGAGTAGCGCTCCGCAAGATCGACGACGTTGGAGAGCAGCATCGCCCGCGTCATGGGCCCAACCCCGCCCGGATTTGGTGAAATCCACCCCGCCACCTCGGCGACATCTGGTGCAACATCGCCGACGATGCGGCCGCGACCGCCATCCATGACCCTGCTCACACCGACGTCCAGCACGATGGCGCCAGGCCGGACATTGCTCGCAGTAACAATCCCTGCGACACCGGCAGCGGCCACAATGACGTCAGCGCGGCGGAGATGATCGGCGAGGTCGACCGTGCCGGTATGGGTCATGGTGACGGTCGCGTTGAATTCGCGGCGGGTCAACAGCGGCCCGATCGCTCGGCCAACGGTCACGCCGCGGCCGACGACGACGACGTTGCGCCCCGACCAGCTGATGCCGTGCCGTTCGACGAGTTCGATGACAGCGCGCGGCGTGCAGGGCAGCGGTGAGTCGATCGGGCGGTTCACGTTCAGCAGAAGCCGACCGAGGTTTGTCGGATGAAGACCGTCGGCGTCCTTGTCCGGTGAAACCCGCTCGAGAATGGCATCGGTGTCGATGTGCTTCGGCAGTGGCAGTTGCACAATGTAGCCGGTGGTCGTCGGATCGGCATTGAGTTCGTCGACCACCGCGTTCAACTCGGCCTGAGTCGTCGATTCCGGCAGCGTCCGCCGAATCGAGGCAATGCCGACTTCTGCACAGTCGCGGTGTTTTCCCGAGACGTACTGACGCGAGGCGGGGTCATCGCCGACGAGCACCGTGCCGAGTCCGGGAGTGATACCCGCCGCCGCGAGAACAGCCACCCGCTCAGCCAGCTCTGCCTTAATGGCCGCCGCCGTAGCGCGGCCGTCCAGTATCTGAGCCGTCATCGGTAATCTCGCCCCGCGACTGGCAAGGCCGCCAATGCTGGCGTCGCTGCGAAGGCCAGAAATGGCCTCCGCCCTAAGCGCCAGCGCGCCACTGCTCAAGTCCGGGGTATAGCGGGAATGCCTCAGTGAGCTTCTTTACTCGCGCCCGCAGTCCCGCGACATCCGGGTTCGGCTGCAGAGCCAGGGCAATCACATCGGCGACCTCGGCGAACTCTTCATCGCCGAACCCCCGCGTCGCCAGAGCTGGAGTTCCGATCCGAAGACCGGACGTGACCATGGGCGGCCGCGGATCGAACGGGACCGAGTTGCGGTTCACGGTGATGGCGACATCGTGCAGGATGTTCTCGGCCTGTTGGCCATCGAGAGGCGATTCGCGCAGGTCCGCAAGGACGAGGTGCACGTCGGTGCCACCCGTGAGCACGTCGACGCCGTTCTGCTTCGCGTCATCCGACATGAGTCGCTCGGCAAGAATCTTCGCACCCCTGATGGTGCGTTCCTGGCGGTCCTTGAACTCGTCGCTTCCCGCAAGCAGGAACGCGGTCGCCTTTGCCGCAATGATGTGCATGAGCGGGCCGCCCTGCTGGCCCGGGAACACGTTCGAGTTGAGCTTCTTCGCGAGCTCCTGGTCGCGGCTCAGGATGAAGCCCGAGCGCGGACCGGCAAGGGTCTTGTGAACGGTGCTGGAAACGACATCGGCGTGCGGGACGGGGCTCGGATGCAGTCCTGCGGCGACGAGGCCGGCGAAGTGCGCCATGTCGACCCAGAGCTTTGCACCGACCTCGTCCGCGATCGCACGGAACGCGGCGAAGTCGAGCTGACGGGGATACGCCGACCACCCGGCGATGATCACGGCCGGCTTGTATTCGAGCGCCTTGTCGCGCACGACATCCATGTCGACGAGGAAGGTCTTCGGGTCGACGCCGTATGCGGTGGCGTTGTACAACTTGCCGGAGAAGTTGAGCTTCATGCCGTGGGTCAGATGGCCGCCGTGGGCCAGCTCGAGGCCGAGGATCGTGTCGCCGGGCTGAGCGATCGCTGACAGCACGGCGGCGTTGGCTGTGGCCCCGGAATGCGGTTGCACGTTGGCGTACTCCGCCCCAAAAAGTGCCTTGGCCCGGTCGATGGCGAGCTGCTCTGCAACGTCCACGAATTCGCAACCGCCGTAGTAGCGCCGTCCCGGGTAGCCCTCAGCGTATTTGTTGGTGAGAACCGAACCGGCCGATTCGAGTACCGCGCGCGGAACAAAGTTCTCGCTCGCGATCATCTCGAGGTAATCGCGCTGGCGCCCGAGCTCCTGCTCAAGTACAGCAGCAATCTCGGGATCGACGCTGGAGAGCGGATCGGTGAAGGTGGATGGGAGACGATCGGACACGGGCTGGCTCCTCTGCAAGCTCATCGGATGGTTATAACGGTATCCGCTTCGGCCCAGGCGAATGGCCGAATCGCTCGAAGATCCACTCCCGAGCCCGTCACCGCGTGCATGACTTCAGAGGGGATAGTGTCGTCGGTACACCGCACGTTCAGGTGAGGAGGGTTCATGGCCTTCAGACACCGCATCGGCTGGTACGTGCCGATTTCGGTCGTACTGGCCGCGATGATTCCGGCGGCAGCCGCCACCGTCGCCTTCCCCGAACCTGTTCCACCGTATGTATCACCCATTTCTGCGCTGGCGCGCACCATCATCCCGGCACCGGTATTCCGCGTCGCGGGCGAAGGTGCATTCATGCTGGACGCGCACAGCGCAGTCGATGCTAGAGGGGCAGCAGCGCCGTTGGCGGAATATCTGGTGAATCTGCTCCGGCCGATGACTGGCCTCTCGCTCCCGCTCTCTGGTCGCGGAAACATCGTCCTCATCGTCGAACCCGGTCACACGCGAGGCGGGTACGACCTGCACGTCGCCCCCGACGAGATCTGGATAGCGGCGAACACGCCCGAGGGTCTCTTTGACGGAGTACAAACCCTTCGGCAACTGATGCCGCCCAAAACACCCACCACCACGGGATACGCGATCGCCGCGACCACCATCACGGACTACCCGCGGTATACCTACCGCGGCGCCATGCTGGATGTCGCCCGCCACTTCTTCGGCGTCACCGACGTGAAACGCTACATCGACGACATCGCCATGCTCAAAATGAACGTGCTGCATCTGCACCTCACCGACGACCAAGGCTGGCGTATTGCTATCAACGGCTGGCCTCGACTCACGGCGGTCGGTGGTTCGCGGCAAGTTGGCGGTGGCGCAGGGGGTTACTACACCCAATCGCAATATCGCGAGATCGTTGCTTACGCGGCATCCCGGTACATCACCATAGTTCCCGAAATCGACATGCCGGGGCATACGAACGCCGCCCTCGCCTCATACGCTGAACTGAACTGCAGCGGGAGCGCCCGCTCGCTTTACTTCGGGATGAGTGTTGGTTTCTCTTCCCTCTGCACCAAAAATCCCGTCACCTGGTCGTTCGTCAAAGACGTCATCACCCAACTCGCCGCGATGACGCCAGGGCCGTGGATTCACCTCGGCGGCGACGAGTCGTCCGCAACGAGCCTGCCCGAGTACATCTCCTTCATCAACCGAGTGGGCGCCATTGTCGCGTCAACAGGCAAGACGATGATCGGATGGCACGACATCGGTTATGGAACCGCACTGCCGCCCGGAACGATCGGCGAGTATTGGGACTACATCACACCGCGGGGTGGCTCCTATGTGCTCACGCAGAATATCCTCAATGCCGGCGGAAAACTCATCATGGCCCCATCCAACGCCGCCTACCTCGACCAGAAATATGACCTCGGCGATGTCCTTGGTACGCAGTGGGCTGAGGCTCCGCTCACTCTGCAGGAGGCGTATGGCTGGGATCCGGCGGCCATCTTCCCCTCGCACGCTGCGGACAGCGTTCTCGGGGTCGAAGCACCACTGTGGACCGAGACGATCAAGACCATGGCCGACATTGAATTCATGGCCTTCCCCCGCATCGTCGCTATCGCAGAGGTCGGCTGGTCGCAGCAATCTGCGCGCAACTTCACGGACTTCGTGCGGAGGCTCGCCACTTTGGGCGACTACCTCCACGCTCAGGGCATTGCGTTCAGGCGCATTCCGGGGGTCGCATGGCACTGACCGACGGTAGATCATCAGGTACATTCGGGTCACAGGGTGAAAGGGTGAAAGGACAAAATTGTGACAACAGTCGTGCACCTCGTCCGATCCCTCGTGGCGCCGCTGACCCGCACGCGGGCATTTCGGTGGCTCGGCCCGCGGGTGCTTCCGCCGCTCGAGCTCATCGCCAAGGGGCTGAGCGGTGGCCGGGTCCAGGTCAGCAGCCTGCTTGTCCACTCCCTCACGCTCTATTCGACGGGCGCGAGATCCGGGGAGATTCGGGCGAACGAGTTGATGTACACGCCGGATGGACACGGGCGAGCGATCGTAGCGGGAACCAGTTTCGCCCGCGAACGGCACCCGGGATGGACCTACAACCTGATGGCCCATCCGGAGGCGGAAGTCACGGCGGGCCGACGTCGCTTCGCCGTCCAGGCAACCCTCATCAATGACGACGAACGGGACGCAGCCTGGGAACTCATCGAAGCCCAGTGGCCCGGATACCGCCACTACGAACGCGAGTCCGGACGCACTGTTCGGCTCTTCCGGCTCACTCCGCTCGCGGACGTCACAGGCGAAGCCCTCCTGTAATCAGGCCACGGGACGTTGCCGCGTGACATTCCTTTTGCGAATGACTCGGTCACTCACGAGGATGAGAACGAGGACGCCAACGACCACCGCGACATCCGCGAAGGGCAGGATGCCCAGGCCGAACCCGCTCAGAAGGATGGAGCCGATCAAAGCGCCGCCGCCGATACCCACGTTGAATGAGGTCGTCACGAGTGCGGCGGACACATCGCGGAGCTGGGGTGAGGCGATCTGCAGGACGCGCGTCTGAAGGAGCGCCGGTGCGCCGCCGAAAGCAATACCCCACACCACAAGGGCGACCACGACCACGACCTGTTGCGTCGGAAAGAGTGCCGTCGTCAGCACCGCGAGGGCCACAAAACCGACACTCGCCAGAAGGCCTACGCGCGGGAAGCGTCCACCGAACACCCCGACGAGGACGAGCCCTACCGCACCGGAGATGCCGTAGACGAGCAACAGAATGCTGACGGAATCGGTGGAAAACCCGTTGACATCGGTGAAATACGGAACGATGTACGTGTAATAAAGGTTGTGTCCGACCATGATCAGGGTCGTGATTACGCAGACGAGGATGACGCCTCGCAGCGTGCGATCCTTGCGCAACGGAAGCGCTATTTCTCCCGTCGCGAGTGGTTGGACGTGGTTGACGGGTGGGAGGAAGATCCAGACGAGAACGACGAGGACGAGCACCGCCGCTCCCACAACCGCAAAGGCGACCCGCCAGTCCAGTAGATGTCCAAGGGCGGTTCCTGCCGGCACTCCGAGAACGAAGGCCGCCGAGCCTCCGGCAGCGGTGATCGCCACCGCACGAGCAAGATGCTGCTTGGCGACGAGATGCCCGGGATATGCGCCGACAACCGCCCAGAACAGTCCATGCGACAGTCCGCCAAGAATTCGAGCCGCGACCATCACCTCATAGGTCGGAGCAATCGCACAGAGAAAGTTCGAGGCTGCGAACGTGATCAGGACCACGATGACGAGCGGCTTGCGAGGCAACCGCCTGGTGAGACCCGCGAGTGGCGCAGCACTCAGAACGACGGTGGCTGCGAAGACCGAAATCAGCAGGCCGATGCTCGTCTGCGGCACCCCGAGGCCCTCGGCCATCTCCGGCAAAAGCCCGGTCGGGAGAAATTCGCTCGTGACGGCGATGAAGATTGCGCCAGCAAGCGTCAGTAGGCCGACCCAGGGGAAATGGGTGTCGGTGAGAGGCGCGCGCATGCCAAACAAGTCCTTCAGGTGGTGTGGTGCGCAAAGCCGCCCGCTGGATGTCGCGGAGTGGCGTCATCGTTTCCAGAGTACTTGCTCTGATCCAATACGCTGATGCAGGTGACCTCCGACTCTTCGCAGCTTCCCACGCATTGGGTACTCACTTTGGTCTGCGCCGACCAGCCCGGCATCGTGCACGCGGTGAGCGGTGCGATCGTCGCGGCAGGAGGAAACATCACGGAATCCCAGCAGTTCGCGAGCACCGACACCGGCCGCTTCTTCATGCGGGTGCAGGTGGAGGCAGCCACCGATCGGGAAGCATTCGAGACAAAACTCGATGCCATTGCCGAGCGATACGAAATGGAGTGGTCGCTGGATGTTGTCGGCCGTAATCTCCGCACTCTGGTTCTCGTGTCCACTGCAGGTCACTGCCTGAACGACCTGTTATTCCGGCAGCGCGCCGGCCAACTCGCCATCGACGTCCCCCTCGTGCTGAGCAACCACGATGCACTCTCGGACCTCGCGGACTTTTACGGCGTTCCGTTCGAGTCGTACGCCGTGAAGTCCGCTGCCGAGAAACAGGAGTTCGAAGCACGCGTGCTGCAGGCCGTCGAGGATCACGGCATTGAACTCGTCGTCCTCGCGCGGTACATGCAGGTGCTTTCTCCGGAACTGTGCAACGCGCTCGCCGGCCGGATTATCAACATCCACCACTCCTTCCTTCCCGGTTTCACGGGAGCGAATCCATATCGGCAAGCTCATGCGCGCGGGGTGAAGCTCATCGGCGCAACGGCGCATTTCGTCACGAGCGAGCTCGACGAAGGGCCGATCATCGAACAGAACGTCGTGCGCGTGGATCACTCGCGCAACCCCGACGAGTTGAGGTCGATCGGGCAGGATGAGGAG